>CAZTTW010000419.1:0-4935 GCA_964616265.1 uncultured Myxococcales bacterium
CACGATCGATGAAGGGAAGAGATCCGGTGTCATACGGCCGTCGTGCGAAAGAACAGCAGCGTGCTCGATGGCATTTTCCAGCTCGCGCACGTTGCCGGGCCATGGGTAACGGGTGAGAAACCCCAGCGCCTCCGGGGACAGGCGCAGCTTCGGCAGATTCAACTTGGAACGAAAGCGCTCTACGAAGAAGCGCGCCAGCGGCAGGATATCCTCACGCCGCTCGCGTAGCGGGGGAATAGCCACCTCGACGACGCGCAAGCGGTAGTAGAGGTCGTCGCGAAATTTCCCGCTCGCCATCGCCGCCGCAAGATCGCGATTGGTAGCGGCAAGCACGCGCACGTTGATGGGTCGGTTGCGGCTTTCGCCCACGCGGCGAATCTCTCGCTCCTGCAGAACCCGCAGCAGCTTGACCTGCGTGGCGTGCGAAATGTCTCCGATCTCGTCGAGAAACAAGGTGCCGCCCGCCGCCGCCTCGAACAGACCGGGATGATCGGAAACCGCTCCCGTGAACGCGCCGGCCTTGTGCCCGAAGAGCTCCGAGTCGAGCAGCGTCTCCGGCAAGGCGCCACAGTTGATGGCGAGAAAGGCCCCCTTGCTGCGCGCCGACCGATTGTGGATCAAGCGCGCCACGACCTCCTTGCCGACGCCGCTCTCGCCGGTGATGAGCACCGACGAATCGAATGGAGCAATCCGCGTCGCCAGCTCGATCACCCGGGTGAACGCCGGGCTACGCACCTCGACCATGGACGACGGCTCCAGGGCCGAGAGCTTGCGCGCGCTGGCTTCCAGCTCGCGGGTGGCCTGGCGAAGCCGGTCGGTAAGATTGCGAATCTTGCCTTTGATGTCGTCGGCGACGAAATAGGCGAGCGAGCCGCTGGCGTCGCTGCCCCAGGCGCTGGCCTCCTTGCCGAGCGCCGTGCACACGCGCGCCCCCTGAGCTCGACAACTCTGCTCGACGAAGTAGATGTTGCGGCCGAGCGCATACGACATGAACCCGCTGGCATAGCCCGAGAGCATCCAGCACACAGGATGCTCGGCCTTGCCGAGATGGGACGTGTGCTCGTCCGCTTCGCCCGAGCCGTGCCAGGTGACCTCCATCAAGAAGTGACCGTCGCCCTGCCCGCTCTCGTCCATGTCGAGCCGCTTGGTCACCCAGCGAGCAACACCTTGCATGGCATGCAAGCGCGGTCCGGCCTTTACCAATTCGGTCGGACTGCTCCACGAAAAAACCCGGCGCATGGCCGCGGCGTCGGCCTGCCCCCAGAAATACGCGTAGCGCGTGAGAATGCGGCGCGCCTGCTTCGCACCCACCATTTCGAACAGGTCCTGCCGAAACTGCGCGAACGCATCCATGCTGTGCAAGATCAGGCGTCGGCCCTGAAAGTCGATGACGCCGTCGCGAAAGCTGAGCAGCTCGTCGAACCGAAGATCTTCTGCACGCACGACGGACATTTCATCATGAAATGGTGTGTTTCACAATGTAATGCTCGTCATTACCCGAACGATTACGAAAGCGGACGAAGAGCCGCCAAAGGATGGGCTCTTTCGAGGATCTCGACCGCCGGCACGACGCTTGCTCTGCCTGCACGCGGACCAAGCAAAAGCGGTCCAGTCACCCAAACGCGGAAAGGCAGGAAGATCCTACGACGGCTTCCCTGCTCGACCCAAGAAGGACGTCATGTACGATTTGCTGAGAAACAAGCTCGAAGGTTTGCAAGGTGAGATGGTCGCGTTCGCGCAGGATCTTCTGCGCACGCACAGCCGGAGCGGCGACGAAAGCAAAGCGGCCAGCCTCGTCGTCGATCAGATGAAGGCGCTCGCCTTCGACGATGTCTCCACGGACGAGCTCGGCAACGTCGTCGGCATCTTGCATGGGATCGAAGACGGCCCCACCCTCATGCTCGCCAGCCATCTCGACACCGTCGGCACGGGCAATCTGTCGACGTGGAACGAATCGCCGTGGAGTGGACGCATCGAAAGTGGCCGACTCCACGGTCTCGGCGCCGCGGACTGCAAGGGTGGTGTCGCAGCGCAGGTGTTCGCAGCCGGTCTGCTCAAGCGCAGCCTTCTGCCTTTGCGAGGGAACCTGGTCGTCGCGGCCACTGTCCTCGAGGAAAACGGCCTCTCCATCGGGATGCGCGGCTTGCTCAGCCACACGCTCAAAGACCTGGGGATGGTTCCGACCTACGCCATGTTGGGCGAGCCGACCGATCTCGGCCTGTACTACGGTCACGACGGCCGCGCCGAGCTAGAAATCACGGTTCGTGGAATCAATCCGTTCCGCGTGACCGATGCCGCCGAATTGGTCACCCGCGCGCTGGACGAAGCCGGACAGGAAGGCGCTGTCGAGGAGATCGCGGTCGATAGCACGCGCTACGAGGACGGCCCCGGCTATCGCCAAGCGGTCATTGCACTCCAGCGGCGTCTCGGCACGAGCGAGCAAGAGAATCACGTCCTGTCGCGCATGCGGGGCGAAGCCATGCGTGCCGCTAGTGCGGCCGGCGCTGTCGACGTCGAGGTCAGCGTGCGCGAGCGCGAGCAAATCATGCCGAATGGCGTTGTGGTGAAAACCAAGAGCATCGCTCATTCGTGGACCACGGATCCATTCAGCCCGCTGCTCTCCCGCGCTCGTCAGGCGCTCTCCGCCGCCGAGTGCGAAGTCCGGCCCGGCCGCTGGAGGTTGGCTCGCCTAGGAATGGGCACGGCCGGCAGTCTGCTCGTGAACGAGCACGGCATCGCGACCATCGGCTACGGCCCCGGCCACGAAGAGCAAGCCCATCGCGAGGGCGAATCGGTGGCCATTTCCAAGCTCGTCGCTTGCTGCTACGGCACTGCTGCGATAGCGCACAGTTTGGTGGGAGTGCCGGTGTTCGGCTGGATTCCCGATAGCGTGTGAGGCTGTTATGCGCATCATCGTGTTCAACTGCGGCAGCTCGTCGCTGAAGTACCGCCTGCTCGACATGCCGAGCGAGACCGAGCTGGCGGCTGGCGAAGCCGAGCGCGTGGGTCCCAAGACCGCCCTGCCCGGCTGCATTCACCACAGCGCCTTCGGGATGCGCGAAGACCACGAGCAGGAAATGCCCGATCACGGCGCTGCCTTCTCGGCAGTTATGCGACTTCTCGAACGCGACCCGCGCCTTTTGCCCGAAGCCATCGGTCACCGCATGGTGCACGGCGGAGCGCTTTTCAAACACCACGTCGTCGTCGACGACCAAGCATTCCAGGGTCTGGAGGAAGTGCAGGATCTGGCGCCCATCCACAATCCGCCAGCGCTACGGCTCCTGGCGGCCTGCCGGCAGCTCTATCCCAAGCTGCCGGAGACCGTGGTGTTCGACACGGCCTTTCACTCGACGATCTCGCCAGCGGCGCGCACGTACGCGCTACCCCTCCAGGTCGCTCGCAGCCATGGCTTTCGCAAGTATGGATTCCATGGCACGAGCCACGAGTACGTCGTGCACGAGGCGGCGAAGTATCTCGCTATCCCCATAACCGAGCTGCGCGCCGTGAGCTGCCATCTGGGCAGCGGCGGCGCCAGCCTCTGCGCCATCGTGAACGGCAAGTCCGTCGACAACACCATGGGCTACTCACCGCTGCAGGGGCTGGTCATGAGCACCCGCTCGGGCGACTTGGATCCCGCCATCGCGCTGTCGCTCGTGGCGAACGCCCAAGGCGACAGTCGCCAAGTGGAAGACATGCTCAATCGTAAAAGTGGACTACTGGGTCTGTCCGGAGTTTCCGCGGACATTCGCGACGTTCTGGCGAACCAACAAACCGACGAGTCGCTCGTGCGGGCCGCCGAAGTGTACTTGTGGCGCATCCGCAAGTACCTCGGGGCCTATCTGCTAGTCACCGAGCGCCCTCACTGCATCATCTTCACCGACACCATTGGTGAAAAAATCCCCTACGTGCGCTGGGCCGTCACAGCCGGGCTCGGCAGTTTGGGCGTGAGCATGGATCCGCTGAAGAACGCGGATCCGGGCCCCCTGCCCGCGGATCTGGCGTCGCCCGAAAGCCGCGTGCGCATTCTCGCCATCGCCACCAACGAAGAAGTCGCCATCGCACGCGCCAGCTACGGGTTGCTCGCCGCGCCTAGTACGAACAATGCGAATTGAAAGGTCGTCATGAATTCCCTGGTTCTCATTCCGTCGAAAAATGGCTTGCGCTATTCGCGCGTGTTTCTGGAGAGCGGCGAGCCGTTCACGACCGTTTCGGGGCTCGCCCGCCTGCGCGGCACGGCCGCATCGCTTACCGACCTCGAGCTTGCGCTCGCTGCCAATCGTGACCAAGCCATCGACGTGCTCACCATTCGCGCCGTGTTCGGCGGCAACGATTTCGCGGCGCCGGTCATCGTCGATGAAGGTCACGAGAAAAAGCTTCTGCACCTACGCTCGCAGTCGCCCCTTTCGGTCGCCAATACCACCACGCTGATCGCCGAGGCCCAGACCATGTTTCCCAAGGTGCCCATCGCCGTCGCCTTTGAAACCTCGTTTTTCGTGGACCTGCCGACGCGGGAAAGCACCTATGCGCTGCCTCGCGCGGCGGGCAATTCCGTCCGCCGCTGGGGCTATCACGGGCTCTTCCATGCGGCAGCCACCCAGGAGCTGGCGCAGGAGCTCAAGCTTGGAGCGAGGCCGGCGCGAATGCTCTCGATCTGTTTGGATTCGCGCCCAGAAATGGCTGCGGTTCAAGGACGTGTTCCCCTCGCCGTCACCAGCGGCAGCACGCCCATGGAAGGGCTGCCCGGCGAGGCCAATTGCGGCGAGATCGATCCGTCGATCGCACTGGCCCTTGCAGCGGATCCCGATATTGGACCCGAGCGCGCCAATCTGATGCTCACCCGCGAGAGTGGATTTTTCGGCATGCTCGGCTGGCGTGCAACGCTGGGGGAAGTGTTGACCGAGAAACGCGCGCGCATCAGCCGCGTACGCGAGCATC
>CAZTTW010000420.1:0-4927 GCA_964616265.1 uncultured Myxococcales bacterium
GTGGCACCGCGGACAGACCGTGCCGGGCGGAATCAATTCGCCCACCGGCTTGCTGAACCAGGCGCCGGCGCCCTCGGCGGCGAAGATCTTCGCCACGAACTCCATGGCCGGGGCTTCCAGAAACGGCTCGTTGCAGGTCTTGCAGAGCAAGGCCGGAATGGGAACGCCCCACACGCGCTGGCGCGACAAACACCAGTCGGGCCGCACTTCGATCATGCCGCGGATGCGGTCGCGGCCCCACGACGGGATCCATTGCGTGCGATCGATCTCGTCGAGCGCTTGCTGGCGCAGACTGTTTTTGTCGCCCAAGTCGCCGAGGCGCGCGAACCATTGGCTGGTGGCGCGGAAGATGACCGGGTTCTTGCATCGCCAGCAGTGCGGGTACTGGTGCTTGATCTGCTCGCCGGGCTGGTTGAGCAAAAAGCCGGTCTCCGCCAGATGGGCGACGATCTTCGGATTGGCTTCGAAGACCTGCATGCCGGCCCAGTTCGGAACCTCGGCGGTGTAGCGCCCAATACCGTCCACCGGCGCGTACACGTCGAGCCCGTCGCGGCGACCGACCGCATAGTCGTCGGCGCCGTGGCCCGGTGCCGTGTGCACGAGGCCAGTGCCGGCGTCCAGTGTCGCGTGGTCGGCGAAGGTTAGACGGAAGTCCTTGTCCGATTTCGGCGTGGCGACGAACGGATGCTGGTAGCGCAAGCCGCGCAGCGAGCGCAGCTTCTCGCCCGAAAGCTCGACCCACGATTCCTTGGGGCCGGCCGCGATGGCACAAGCGGTGACGAATCCTTCCGCCAGGTCGCGCGCGACGATGAGGAATTCGCGCTTGCCGTCCCGCTCGACCGGAATCGCGACGTAGGCCAGCGCGGGATTGGCGACAATGGCCAAGTTGGCGGCCAGCGTCCACGGCGTCGTGGTCCAGATGACCAGCGCGGCGGGTGTCTTGCCGAGCACGGCTTCGATGGCCGCTTGGCCCGCCGCCACCGGGAAGCGCACGTAGATCGACGGCGACGCATGATCCGCGTACTCGACCTCGGCCTCGGCCAGGGCCGTCTGGTGCGTGAGACACCAGTGCACCGGGCGCTTGGCACGGTAGAGCAGGCCCTTGTCAGCAAAGGCCGCCATCACCCGCACGATGGTTGCTTCGTATTCCTTGTTCAGCGTCAGGTACGGCTCGTCCCAGGTGCCGAAGCAGCCGAGGCGCCGGAAGTCGGCGCGCATGACGTCCACGAACTTGCGGGCGTGGGCTTCGCACTTCTTTCGGAAATCTTGCGTGTCCTGCTTGGCCTTGGCGCCGAATTGCTTCTCGACTTGCTGTTCGATGGGCAAGCCGTGGCAGTCCCAGCCGGGCACGAAGCGCGCCTTCTTGCCCATGAGCAGGCGCGAACGAACGATGACGTCCTTGAGCACCTTGTTGAGAAGCGTGCCGTAGTGAATGCCGCCCGTCGGGTACGGCGGGCCGTCGTGCAGCACGTAGGGCTCGGCGCCGGCTTGCTCGCGCGCGGCCAGCAGCGTTTCGTACTGCTTTTCCTCGGACCAACGCTTGAGCCAAAGCGGCTCGCGGCGAGCTCCGTCGGCGCGCATGGGGAATTCGGTCTTGGGCAGATTGAGTGAGTTTTTCCAGTCCACGGAGCCGCGGATACTAGCAGATAGGTCGTGACTTCCATGCCGGTAAAGAGCCCGCGATGGGCCGAAGCCGCTTGCCTGGTGGTATCGGCAGCCTGTCGAAACAGCGCGGATTTTTGCTAGAACCACCCAGTCATGGCCGAGCGAGCATCTTGGGACGAGTATTTCATGAACATCGCGACTGTCGTTGCTTCGCGCTCGACGTGCCCACGCAAATTCGTGGGTGCGGTCATCGTGCGGGAAAAGACCATCTTGTCGACGGGCTACAACGGCTCGATTCGCGGCATGCCTCACTGCTCGGAAGTGGGGCACATGATGGAAAACGATCATTGCGTGGCCACGATTCACGCCGAGAGCAACGCCATCCTTCAGGCGGCCAAGAACGGCGTGATGATCGACGGGGGCACCCTCTATGTCACGGCGAGCCCGTGCTGGAATTGCTTCAAGCAGGTTGCGAATTCGGGCTTGCGCAGGATCGTATACGGCGAGTTTTACCGGGACGAACGCATCTTCCAGGTGGCCGAGCGCCTGGGCATCGAGCTGGTCCACCTGCCGCCCGCTAGCCCAGAAAAAAGTCAGTAATCCACCGCACGGGTGTTGACAGATTCGTTTCCGCAGCTAACTCTAGGAAGACATGCTGCGGTTGATGTTGATGCTGCTCGCCGTCACGGTTGGCAGTCAGACCGCGGGGGCTTCCGAAGGCGCCCCGAAATCAAGCTCGTCCAAAATCCGAGCGTCCAAGTCCTCCGGCTCGCGGGGCGGCCTCAGCCGCGCCGAGCGTCGCCTGATCAAAGAGCGCGGCAAACACAAAGGCCGCATGGTCGGCTGGCCGGTGCCCGAGAAGGATCTGTTGCCCGAGCCGCCCGCGCGGCCGTCGGGCAAGTTGCACATCTATTCTCTGAGCTACAAGGACGACGCCGAGGTCAACATCTACAACCAAGATGGCTCGTTCAACCTCCAGGCCCTGGCGGAGATCAACCACATCTTCAAATGCCGGCGCAGCGGGCTCGAGCACGACATCGACACGCGGCTCATCACGATCCTCTCGCAGATTTACGATCATTTCGGCGGCAAGCGCATCGAGTTGCTCTCGGGTTATCGGTTCCAGCGCCGGACCACCAGCAATCACTTCCACGGCGCTGCGGCCGACATTCGCATCGCTGGCGTCGATCCCCGCACAATTCGCGCTTACGCCGAATCGCTCGATGCCGGCGGCATGGGCGTCGGTTGGTATCCGAAGGTCGGCTTCATTCACGTCGACGTTCGCGAGCCGCCGAGCTATCGCTGGATCGATTACTCGAAGTCGAATCCTGACGCCCGCGATCGCATGCCACCACGCGGGTTCAAGCGCCGAAATCCTCAGAGCTAAACCCTCTGCACCGTCGCGCGGCCGGCTGGTCGGCATTCCCGCGTCAGCAACCTTTCTTGATCTCTGCGTCCGGCTTTCGTAGCTTGGGGCGGGCAGGGCCATCGCCTTGCGAAGCATCATGTCCGCAAAACAGCTCGATCTGCTCGAAGAAAATCCGAAAACACCATCCGCTTCGCCCAAGCCAGGCAAAGGCGGCGGGGGCCGAGGCAAGGGATCGGATGGTGATAACGGCGGTGGCTCCGGCCCGACGGTACCGACCGAAGCGTCGCTCGTCGACGAAGCCCAGCGTCGCTACCTGAACTACGCGGTCAGCGTGATCACCTCGCGCGCTCTGCCCGACGTGCGCGACGGACTCAAGCCGGTGCAGCGGCGAATTCTGTACGCCATGCACAGCGACTTGCACCTCTACCCCGACGCCAAGTTCCGCAAGAGCGCCACCATCGTCGGCACGGTCATCGGCAAGTACCATCCGCACGGCGATTCGGCTTGCTACGAGGCCATGGTGCGCATGGCGCAGGATTTTTCGCTGCGCTACCGGCTCGTCGAGGGCCACGGCAACTTCGGCTCGCTCGACGGCGACGGGCCGGCTGCTTACCGCTACACCGAAGCGCGCATGGCGCCGCTGGCGATGGAGCTGCTCGACGAGATTAAGGAAGGCACGGTCGATTTCCGTCCCAACTACGACGGCACGACCGAAGAGCCCATCGTGCTGCCGGCGCGCGTGCCGCAGCTTCTGGCCAACGGTTGCTCGGGCATCGCGGTTGGCATGGCAACCAATATTCCGCCGCACAATCTGTCCGAGGTTTGCCAAGCCGCCATCGCGCTCATCGATAACCGCAAGCTCGAATGCAAGGATCTGCTCAAGTACATCAAGGGCCCGGACTTCCCGACGGGCGGCTTGTGCACGAACTCGAAGAAGGAGCTGCGCGAGATTTACGAGACCGGGCAAGGACCGATTCACTTGCGCGGCGAATGGAAGACCGAAGAGACCAAGAAGGGCGCGCCGCTCATCATCCTGACCTCGATTCCGTACAACGTGAGCAAGGCCGATCTCGTCGAGAAAATCGCCGAGGTCATCATCAACAAGAAGTTGCCCATGCTGGTGGACGTGCGCGACGAATCGACGGCCGAGGTGCGCGTCGTGCTCGAGCTCAAGCAGGGGGCCGATCCCGCGCTGGTGATGGCGTACCTGTACAAGCACACGCCCATCGAGCTTTCGTTCCACGTGAACATGACCTGCCTCGTGCCGACGCAAAACCGCGAGGTGGCGGGCCCGATGCGCCTCAACCTTTGCTCGATTCTGAGCGAGTTCCTCGACTTTCGCGAGGAAGTGGTCCGACGTCGCTTCGAGTTCGAATTGGCCGAGTTGCGCCGGCGCATCCACATCCTGGAAGGCTTCGCCATCGTCTTCGATGCGCTCGACGAAGCGATTCGCATCAGCCGCAAGTCCGACGGGAAGGCCGACGCCGCGAGCAAGATCATCAAGCGTTTCGGCCTCGACGAAGAACAGACCGACGCGATCTTGGAGCTGAAGCTGTACAAGCTCGCGCGCCTCGAAATTCAGGTCATTCTCGACGAGCTGGCCGCCAAACGGGCGCGCGCCAAGGAGATCGAGACCATCCTCAAGGACAAGCGCAAGCTGTGGGGCGTGATCCGCGGCGAATTGCGCGAGATCGCCGAGAAGTTCACCGACAAGCGGCGCACCAAGATCGGTGGCGGCGGCGGCGAGGATGTCGAGTTCCAGGCCGAGGACTTCATCGTCGACGAGGAAGTCACCGTCATTCTCTCGCGCGACGGCTGGCTCAAGCGCTTAAAGGAGATCAAGGATCTCTCCACGACGCGCGTGCGCGAAGGCGACGCTGTGCTGACCGCCCTGCGTGGCTCGACCAAAGAGTTCATGGCCATCTTCTCCAATTTTGGAAGCTGCTATGTCCT
>CAZTTW010000421.1:0-4918 GCA_964616265.1 uncultured Myxococcales bacterium
CGCGCCTTTGCCGTCGTAGCGCGCGCTTGCGTCCACGTCGAGCAGCTTGAAAAGGTTGCCGGCCACGGACACGCCCCCGTCGCTGGTGGGAGCGAGCGCGAGCTTCGCATCACCGAGATCCAGGTCAAAGGCGTGCACGTTGCCAAGGCCAATGCTGCCTTCGACGGTCGGCCTTTCCACCGTACCGCGCACATGCAGATCGACGGACAGCATCCCCGACACCGGCACATCGACCTTTGCCGTGGCGAGCAGGGCAGGGATGGGCAGGTCGCTAACGCGGATGGTCCAGTCGATGGCGAGCGGCCGCTTCGCCAGATTCACACTCCCCTCGATGCGCACGTCGCCGCCGCCCTTGGCAGCGATATGGCACAGCTTGACCACCAACATGTCCTTGTCGACTTCGATGTCAACGCCTTCGAGAAGCCAGGGCTGGCCCATCACCTCGACGGTGGTTCCACTCGGGACCTGGAAATGAACCTTCGGCTTCTTCGTGGTTCCGCTCGCCGTCAGGCCAAACGAGACCTGCCCGCTCACAACACCGGCAGCGACTAACTCCTGCAAGGAGAGGCTCTTGCCGTCCAGCCGGAAATCCAGCACCGGCGCGGCCAGCAGGTGCGCCAGCGTAGTCTCGAACAGCTTGGCGCTTCCGCTGCCCTCGATGCGGCCGCCCGCGACCCCGGCGCGAAGTGCATCCACGGAAAAGGTTCCGTCGTGCAGGTGGAACGACGTCGTGAACGCGTCGACCGGCGGAATACCGCTGGTGCCGCCGCCGATGCCGCTCACGTTGATGTGTCCGGTTGCCTCGGGCCGATCCATGCTGCCGGTCACGTCGACGGCAACCTCGGCGCTCTTGGCCAGGGGCCCCACGTTCATCGTCGAGAGCACGGAGGGCAGATCCGAGGCAGCCACGCGCAACCCCACGTCGACGAGCTTCTTGCCGAGCTCGACCTTGCCGCGAACGTCGGCGGTGGCGCCCGGGATTGCGACGTGCAGGCCGGACGTGCTCGCGGACTCGGCCGAGGCCTGCGCTTGCCCGGTGAGGCGAACGGTGGAAGGAATGGCCTTCTGGCGAAAGGCGCGGTCGTAGCGCAGGTCGAGCTCCTTGAGCTTGACGCTCTTCTTTTCGCCGATGGTCGCGGCGACGCTGAAGTGTCCGTGCATCTTGCCGGCCGCAAGCCTCTTCAAGTTGGCCGGCACGTAGTCGGCCGTGTCGAAATGGTCGAAGCCCAGCTTGGCGGTAACGTCGTCGCCAGCCATGGTAAGCGCCGCCCCGAACGTGCCTCCCGTCGGAGAAGCGAACGACAGCTCGTCCACGGTGATGGTCATGGTCGGCGCCGTGGTGGCAAACACGATTCCTGCGCGCAAGGCGAGATGCTTGGCCGCGTACGCGTCGTACGCTACGTCGAGGCCGCTGATGGCGGCCTTGATTTTCAAGGTGTCGTAGGGATCCCACAGATCGCCGACCACCTTGGCGTCGTCGCCCGAGAGGCGCAAGCCGGCGATGTTGTGCGGCTTGGCCACCGCAGTCAGCGCATCGACGGCATGCTCGAATTCGGCGTGGATCTTGATGCCGCCCACCGAGTTCGCGCCGTAGATGCCGGTGAAGAAGCCTTTGCCGACGAGCGCGCTGCGCCCGGTCTTGGCCAAACGCAAATCGAGAAAAATGTCATCCGACCACTCGCGCGTCGTTGCCACGCGGGTCACGTAGACGGCGTCGAAGGGCAGCGTCTCGGTCATCACCTTGAGATAGCCGCCTTGGCGTGCCTCCAGATTGGTGACGTCCCAGCCTACGAAGCCTTCCCCATCGACCAGCACGGAGGCCGGCGCGTGAATGTCGCGCAGGTCGAGGCCCCACACGCCGGGAAAATCGAAAATCGCGCGGAAACCGTTCAGCTCGGCGTTGACGATCTGGAAAACGAAGGGCTTCTCTTTGGGGGCGCCCGGCGGACGTGGCGGGGCAGGCGGGGAGGGCTTCTTGGGGTCGAAGGCTGAAAGAAAGCCGATCCCCGGCAGCTTGGCCATCTTGGAAAAGCTCCACACCGAATTCGGCCCGACCTTGAGATCCGCGAGAATGATTCCGCCGCCGGAAATGAGCGTTTTCAGACGAACGCTGACCTCCAAGCGCGGAACGTCGAGAACCACGGTTCCCTCGGGATCTTTGATGAGCAGTCCTTCGACCACCATCGGCGTTGCGTGATCCGTGAGCAAGTCAACCAGCAGGCGCGGCTTCCAGCGGATGGCCCCGAAGTGAAGCGAGCCCTTCATCGCGGGCAAGACGCCATTGACGATGGCGGCCAGACGAGGGCCTTGCACAAGCAGCATCGCAGCCACCAGAACGAGACCTACCAGAGCCCCAAGCCCTGCCGAGCCCCAGGCCAAAGCCCTGCGTATTTTGCGGCGAAACTGCGCGGTCACTCCGAGGCCAGAGTACCCCGAGGGCGCGCAAGCCGCCAAGCACATCGCCGCGTCCGAAGCGCAAAAGGCGCAAGCAACTTCGATCGCCGTCGAACCGATAATCGGGTGTGCGATTCCTCCATCCCGTCCGCGTCGTCAACGCCGTCTGTGCCGTCTTGTGGCCCGCACGCTGTGCTTCGTGCGGCCGGCTCGTTCCAGAGGGAATCGCCTTCTGCCCAGATTGCCAATCGTCGCTCGTGACGGTCGAGCATGCCTGTCCGGGATGTGCCATGCCGAGCGACGACGGCCACTTGTGCGGCGGTTGCCGACGCAGGCCGTTTCCTTTCGCACGAGCGTTCGCGGCGTACGCCTACGGTGGCTCGCTCACCCAGGCCATTGTACGCTTCAAGCATGGTGGAAGCCGGCACTTGGCTCGGCCGCTTGGGCGATGCCTAGAGCCCAGCATCGAGCAAGCTGTGGGCGCGGGTGTCGAGGTGGTCTGCCCGGTTCCACTCCACCCGCGCCGATTGCGCCAACGCGGCTACAACCAAGTGCTCGAGCTTCTACGCCTGGCAAGACCGCGGCTAGCGGAAAGCGGTGCCGATCTTCTTCCCGATGCGATGGTACGTGTCGTGGATACTCCGAGCTTGGGTCACCACTCGCCCGACCGTCGGTGCGATCTCGTGGCCAGAGCCTTCGCTGTGGTGCGGCCGAAAAAGATAGTCGGAAAGCGCGTGTTACTCGTCGATGACGTGATGACAACCGGAGCAACCCTGGCCGAAGGTGCTCGAACCCTGCTGTCGGCTGGGGCCGGTAGCGTCACTGTCGCGGTGCTTGCCCGGGCTCTTTGATGCCTGCCAGGAATCGGCAACATTGCGCGGGGTTTACGAATTCGACCCTTGACACGCGAATGCGGATCGCTAAGGTAGCCGCCCTGGACAACAACAGCGCACAGGCATGTAGCTCAGTGGGAGAGCATCACCTTGACACGGTGGGGGTCGGCGGTTCAATCCCGCCCATGCCTACAATCGAGACCCAGGGAGGAGGCGGCGGCGAAAGCCAAGCAATTGACAGCGCAGAATGCTATTCTGCGCACCCGTTGAATTCCCGCTCGCCCAGGACCCTTTTTCAGCTCGCCGTGCCGGCCAAAGCCAGCGGCGAATTTTCGCGTTTGGAGACGATGAACCGTGAGTGAGCCCGTTCGCCCCCGCAGCAAGGGGGACGTTCCCGACGATCCCTTGTCGCGCTTGCGCCATTCGGCGTCGCACGTGATGGCAGATGCCGTTCAACGTCTGCGCCCCAAGGCCAAGGTCACCATCGGGCCGGCCATCGAAAACGGCTTTTACTACGATTTCGACACCGAGCCGTTCGCGCCTGAAGACATCGAGCGCATCGAAGCCGAGATGGCGAAAATCATCGCGCAGGATCTTCCCTTCGTTCGCAAGGTCATTTCTCGCCAGGATGCTGTCGACCTGTTCACCAAGAAGGGCGAGACCTTCAAGGTCGAAATCATCGAAGGCATCCCCGAAGGAGAGGAAATCTCCCTCTTCCAGCACGGCGATTTCGTCGATCTGTGCGCCGGTCCGCACGTCGAGCGCACGGGCGAAATCAAGGCCTTCAAGGTTCTATCGTTTGCCGGCGCCTACTGGCGCGGTGACGAGAGCAAGGCGCAGCTCCAGCGCGTGTACGGAACCGCCTTTTCGTCGAAGGACGATCTCAAAGCCCACCTGGAGCGCATCGAGGAAGCCAAGCGCCGCGATCACCGCGTGCTGGGCAAGCAGCTCGACTTGTTTTCGGTCGACGAGCTGGTGGGTCCGGGCTTCGTCCTCTGGCACCCCAAAGGGGCGATCGTGCGTGGTGTTCTCGAAACGTTCATGCGTCGTGAGCTCGTAGGCCGGGGCTATCACCAGGTTTACACCCCCCACGTAGCCCGGGAGCAGTTGCTCATCAAGTCGGGGCACATGCAGCACTACAAGGACAACCTCTTCGGAGGCATGGAGCTCGAGGGCCAGCGCTATCTGGTCAAGCCCATGAACTGTCCCTTCCACGTGGCTATTTATCGCTCGCAGATGCGCTCGTACCGCGAGCTGCCGATTCGCTACGCGGAGTTCGGCACGGTCTACCGTTACGAGCGTTCGGGTGTCCTTCACGGTCTAATGCGCGTGCGCGGCTTCACCCAGGACGACGCGCACTTGTTCATTCGCGAGGACCAGATCGAGTCCGAGATGAATGCCTGCGTGCATTTCGGCCTGGATGTCCTGCGCATGTTCGGCTTCGAAGAAGTGAAGCTCTTCTTGGCGACGCGCCCCAAAGATTTCATGGGCGAGGCTGCGGCGTGGGACCATGCCGAGGCGGCGATTCGGCGCGTTCTCGAAAGCACTGGCATGCCTTTCGAGGTCGACGAGGGCGGCGGCGCCTTCTACGGTCCGAAGATCGACCTCAAGATTCGCGACGCCATCGGCCGCGAGTGGCAGTGCACGACCTTCCAGCTCGACTACCAAATGCCCGAGCGTTTCGAGATGGA
>CAZTTW010000422.1:0-4895 GCA_964616265.1 uncultured Myxococcales bacterium
TACCGGCAAGGCTTGGCCGCTCGTGCAGTTGCTCGCGTACGACGCCACGCCGACTGCGGCCACGCCCGCGACGGGTCTCGATTTCGGCATGTCACCCAATGGCGCTGCCGGTCAGAAGCACAAGTACCGTGTCGTTGTCCGTGGTGCGACGGATCCGACGGCCGCCTCTACGATCAGCCAGATCGTCCTCGCGGCGGGAACGCCTGCTGACTTCGTCTACGCGGATACGACCCCGAATCCTTGCAACGGCGCCACGCTTACAGGGCTCGTGCCCGGCGGAACGGGGCGGACTGCGCCTTCCATTTGGAAGGATAACGTCTCGACTCCCACGACGCCGTCGTCGTCGGCGACCACCGATGACTACTTCACCAACGGTTTCTGGATTTGTGACTTCCAGGTGCAGTTCAATCCGCAGAGCGGAAAGAGCGCCACGGCGAAGACGGCCACGGTAACCGCGTCGGGCAGCGCCGGGGGCAGTGACCACCTCACCCTGACCGGAATCGCGAGCGGGCCCTTGACCTTCGACGTGACCAGCTACACCTTCCAGACTCCGGTTGCGATCGGTACGAACCTGGCGGCGAACCTCTCGGCCGACTCGAAGACGTTCCTTATCACGAACCAGGGTCAGGTATCGCAAGGTCCGTTGACCGTTTCCCTCTACAGCACGGGTGGTGACTTCGCGATCATCGACGACACCTGCTCGACTGCGACGAAGGCGACCGGTGGCCAGTGCACGGTCACGGTTGGCTTTGCGCCAACCGCAGCCGGCACCAGGACCGCCACTCTGACCGTGGCGTCTCCTTCGACGAGCGAGTCTTCCTCGGTGACGATCACCGGCACGGGAGCTCAGCCTGCGCCGATCACCATCTCGCCGACCGCAACTTCTCCGGCGACCGTGACCATCACCTCCACGCCGCAGGACAGTCTCGGCGCCTGGGTCACCTTCACGGTCACCAACCCTACGGGTGGTGCAACGACTGGAAAGCTGACCTACGGGCTCAGCGGTACCGATGCATGTCAGTTCCAGATTGCCGACCTCACCAAGATCACCAGCTATCCTGCCGGTGCCTGTGGTGACACCGGTAAGATGACGCTGACTGCCGGTCAGACGTGCACAATCCAAGTGCGTCTGGCGCCGAACAATACGACGTCCACGGCGGCTGCGAAGCACGCCACCCTGACTGTGGCGGATCCCCTCGGCGCGACCCTCACGGTGCCGCTCTCGGGTACGGCCACCCCTCAGATCGTGCTCTCTGGTAGCGACGTTGCCCTGAACAGCAGCGGCGCCAGCAGCATCGCCTTTGGCACTGTCTCTGCAGCTAGCGGAGCGGCGACCAAGCACGTTACGATCACCAACAACGGCACGGCGATCTCGCTCACCACAATCAGCCCATTGCCCGCTGGCTTCAGCTTCGCCGCCGATGGCTTGACCACCTGCACTGTGAACGCGAGCGGGGTGTTGAGCCTGGCAGCAAACGCCCCCTGCGTGTTGGGCCTTACGTTGACCGGTTCTTCCGCGTCGGTAGGTACTGTCGCCTCGACCACGCACGTTACGTTTGGTGCGGCGGCCAAGGTGATTTCTACCGATCTCTTCTTCACCGGCACCGTTGCGTCCGCTCCGGCACTTCAGCTGTACGGTCTGGGCGACTACGTGTCCACGACGCCGATCGAGCTTGGAAACGCTTCGGTCGGTGTTTCGACGGGCATTTTGACCCTTACGTTCAAGAACGTGGGTGGCGTGACGGCAACGGCCCTTCAGTCCTCCTTCACTGGAAGTGCGGACTTTGTTGTGGCCGCTGAGAACAAGGGATCTTGCCTGACGGTCGGTTCTCTTGATGCAACCAAGACCTGTACCGTCAACCTGCGTGCCGTGCCCTCGACCGCTGCCTCCATCTCCGCCACGTTCAAGCTGTTCGGCCAAGACACCGCGGAAGTGCCAGTGAATCTGCATGCCACAGGCGCTACGACCTCGAACTCGGTGTACGTGGTGCCCGCTACTGGAACGGACAGCCTCTTCTCGTTCGGCAGCACCAGTCCGTTCACCTCCAGCACTCCGCCGGCGGCCAATACGGCGTCGTTCACGCTCTTCAACCACGGAAGCTCCGCAGTTGCCCTCGTGGTTGGAAAGCCCGATGCCACCAATGTTTGGGTGCCCGATTCAGCCGGTGATTTCTCGGTCACCGCACCCACCGATGCCACTGGCTGTGGAGCTTCTGTAGCCGCGCACACCTCCTGTGTGTTCACAGTGGTCTTCAACCCACTGAGGGTCACGAACGGCACCTCGGTCATGTTCCGCTACGCCACTGTTGGCTACGGGACGACTGCGGTGACGCCGGTTCTGGGCCTCTTCGGTCAGGTCAAGCAGCCGGCAAAGCTGCAGCTCAGCGCCGCCACCACGGGCTCGGTGACGGTCTCCGGCACCACGCCGGCCTTCACTGCGGACTTTGGCCAGATTCTCTCGGGCCAAACGCCGTCCCTTACGTTCACGATCACGAATGCCGGCGAGCTGGCTGCGGTTGGCCAAGTCGGACTCTTGTTCGGGAACTCGAGCGGGGCCGCCTATGCTGGTACCGGCACTTACGCTATGATTGGCACTTCGACCTGCCCAGCCAATCTCCCAGCGGGTGGTACCTGTACCGTCGTCGTCAATTCGCAGCTCACGTCGCTTATCGGCAACCAGCCGAACGATATTTACGTGTGGGCTAACGACGCAAGCGCTGCCACTGAGATGAGCGTGGAGAACTACAAGCTCACTGCGAGCGTAGTCAACCCCGCGGTCCTCACCGTTGCGGCGCCTAGCTCCACGGCCTTTACCTCGACGGCGATCGGGGGAACGGCTGCCGGAGAGCTTACGCTCACGGTCCGCAATGGTGGAACGACCGACACTAACGCCAACCGCCAGGCCACGTCAGCACTCAGTGTGGCTCTGTCGGATTCGACGAACTTCGCTGTCGATGCCACCGCCTCCACGTGCGACACTGCAAACGGGTACTATATCCTCGGAGCGCCAGCAGGGAGCAGCACGGCCCTAACTGCTGAAAACTGCACAATCGTCATCAAGTTCAACCCGACCACCGCGGGTGCCTTGTCGACGAGCGTGTCCATCAGCGCGACGACCGGTGGCTCGCCCACCGCAGTCGCTCTCACCGGAACGGGTCTCTCTGACCTCGCAGTCGACCTGGCCGGTACCACCGCGAGTCCCATCGCGTTCAGCACCAATACCGTCAAGACGTTCACCATCAGCTACGTGGGTGCCACGAGCACCGGGCAGCTCAGGTCCGCCTTGAGCGGCGCCAATGCAGCGGCCTTCGCCATCGTCAACGACACGTGTTTCGGAAGCGTCATTTCAACCGGAACATGCACTGTCGAGGTGGAATTCACCGGGACGGCGAGCACCTCCGCTCAGCTGGCTACGCTCACGGTAACTGACAGAACGACGAGCAACACGGTGTCCACCGTGATGTCCAAGCCGTAAGTCAGAACCGCTAGACAGTAACAACCAGAATTAGAAGAACCCCGGGGCCTCGGCCTCGGGGTTTTTCTTTGGTGCGGCTTGGAAGGACGTCGCCTTGGCGGGGCTGGAAGCAGAAACGCCTCTCTTCAAAAGCCGGAGGCGCCGGTGGGCAGGCCGAGAGGACGAGATTGGTGGCAAGCCGCCAGACCCAAGGCTCGGCAGGTGGAGATCCAACGGACGTGCTTCGTGGGTAAACCCGGCTGGATCTACCTCGGCACGACTCGTCCGCCCGCTGCCTCGACCTTCCTGAATTCGTCGATGTGGCCGAGGAACACCTTCACGATCTCCGGGTCGAATTGGGTGCCGCTACAGCGCTCCATCTCACCGCAGGCGATGACGTGGGGCAGGGCTTTGCGGTAGGCGCGGTCGGTGGTCATGGCGTCGTAGGCGTCGGCGACGGCGACGATGCGACCGATGGTGGGGATGCGGTCGGACTGCAGGCCCTGCGGATAGCCGGAGCCGTCCCAGGCTTCGTGGTGGCAGTAACAGCCGGGCACGATGTCCCGCATGAAGGGAATCGGCTCGAGGATGCGGCGGCCTTTGGCCGGATGCGAACGGAACATGGCCAGCTCTTCTGGGGTCAGCTTGCCGGGCTTGTTCAGTCGGTCGTTGCGAATTCCGATCTTGCCGACGTCGTGGAGTAGTCCCGCCTTCACCACGGTCTCGATCTCCTGGCCGGGCAGGCGCATCCCGACGGCAATCAGGCGTGCGTAGGTTGCCACGCGCTCGGAATGACCGCGGGTGTAGCGGTCGGACTCCTCCAGCGCATGGGCGAAGCCGATAATCGTCTGCTTGAAGTTCTCTTCCAGCGAAACGTTGGCGTGGATGAGGTCTTCGTTGGCGTCGACCAAGCTTTCGTACAGGCGCGCGTTTTCGATGGAGACGGCGGCACGGCTGCCGAGCACGTACAGCATCTTGCGTTGGCCTTCGCTGAACTTGGTGCCCTTGGTGTAGCTGTAGGCGTTCAGCATGCCGATGGTGCGGCCTTTGAGCTTGAGCGGAATCGAGCAGAAACTGACCAGGCGCTTTTCGGGCGGTCCGGAGAGGAAGCGGAAAGCCCGCGAGCCGTGCACGAGCAGGGGCTTATCTTCCTGGAGCAAGGGCAGGACCTCGCCGAAGTTGAGCGGTGGCGCTGGCTCGTTGAGCTCAAGGCGCGGCGATACCTTGCGCGCGTGCTCGACGAAGGTCCCCGGCGCGTCGTCGGGCGAGCCCACCTCGTTCGGACGCTCGAGCATCAGATTGACGATGTCTGCGTCGACGGCGTCCAGCACTGCTTCCAGCACGAGGTCGAGGACCTTCTCCACCGACAGCGAGGTCGCGATGGCTTCGCTGATTTTGTAGATGGAAAGCGCGTCCTTGAGGCGCAAATTCTCGTGCTGCA
>CAZTTW010000423.1:0-4892 GCA_964616265.1 uncultured Myxococcales bacterium
GGTACTCGACCGAAAGCAGCGCGGCGCCTACGGGGCTACGCATGTCGTGAACGATCGTTTCCAGAAGTGCTTCTCTTTCTCGCTGCACGAGCTCGAGACGCTGGTGTTCCTCTTGCAACTTCACGAACGAACTTCGAACAAGCGTTGCTTGCTCTTCTTGCTTGATGGCAGCGGCGGTGGCACGCGGAACGGCGCTGGTTGCGACGGCGACGAAGACCATCGCCACCGCCGCCACGGCGACCGTCCAGGGGGAAAATCCGGCGACCTGCAGTAGAACGATCTCGGCCGCCAGTGCAAGTGGCGTCAGTCCCATCATGGTGCTGGCCGAGTGGGCCGAGGATGAAACGCCGGCCAAGGCCAGAATGAGCACGGAGGCGCAAACGCTGCCTACGCACCAACCGGCGACAAAAGTGGGATGGCCACGGTCGTGGAGAATGCCCTGCAAACAAACGAGAAACGAGAGTGCTGTATCGAGGTATGGCAAGACCCTTGCGAGGCGCGCGACGCCCGAGCGCCGGCGGAACGCAAAACCGGGCGCGACCACGGCAAGGTAGGCGCACAAGGGCCAAACCAGAATGGATGGGCTCATGTTGCGCGACGTGGTCCACAAAAGACTGATGGCCAGAAACACGACGAGGGCGCCCAAACGAAACCCGGCGGCGAGCTCGAAGGCCCGGTGACCCAGGGATGCCTTCGACGCAGGTGTCGCCCGATCGAGCTTCAAAGGGGAGTTTGTTTCCGACATCGATGCGACAGGCAAAAATACGCCAATCTAAGGGGCGCGACCAATTCTCGCGGATTTCCGAAGCCATTCGGACGCCCGGCGGACGTCCGCTGGACACCTGCGCGACGGATCCGAGCCTCCGCCACCTGTGGGTAAGAGGCGCCTTTTCGCGAAATTGGCGCTTCTTTCGCGAAAGGCCTGCTTGGTACATCCCTTGCTGTCGAGCGACCAGCAGGAGGCTCACCCATGCAGTACCACGTTCGTTCTATTTTGGCTTTGGCTCTGCTCTCGTCAGGCTGTGCTGGCGGCATTGGCGAAGTTAGCGGATCCGGCAAGGAGGGCACGGCCGGAGTCAATCCCTTCAAGGGCGCGAGTTTCTTCTTGAACCCGGAATACACGGCGAATGTCGAGGCGACGGCGGCCAAACACCCCGACGAGGCAGTGCGCATCCGCAAGGTCGCGACGTACCCGACCGGTGTGTGGCTGAGCGACATCAAGTCCGTGGCCAATCTCCAGGGCTGGCTCGACGAAGCCAAGAAACAGCAGGATGCGAGCGGCAAGCCGACTGTGACGGTGGTGGTGGTCTACAATTTGCCCGAGCGTGACTGCTCGGCCGAGTCGTCGGCCGGCGAGCTGTCGGTCGAGCAAAACGGCGAACAGCGCTATCGCTCCGAATTCATCGATCCCATCGTCGCGCAATTCAAAGCTCACCCGAGCCAGCCCATCGCGGTTGTTCTCGAACCCGATTCGCTGGGCAACATGGCCACCAACATGGCGATTCCGAAGTGTCAGAAGGCCAAGGCCGTGTATCGCAACGGCATCGTCTACGCGATCAAGAGCTTCCACTTGCCCAACGTCAGCGTTTATCTCGACGCCGGGCACTCGGGTTGGCTTGGCTGGGACGACAACCGGACGAAGGTCGCGAAGGTTTTCAAGAACGTGCTGAGCGAGGCCGGCGGTCCGCAGATGATTCGCGGTTTCGCCACCAACACGTCGAACTACACGCACCTGTCGAACCGCGACGGCGCCGTGCTGGAGCCGAGCAATCCTTGTCCGAACGAGCTCACGTACGTGCAGACCATGATCAAGACCTTGGAGATGTACGGCTTCAAGGACCACCACTTCATCGTCGACACGTCTCGCAACGGCAAGGGCGGCATTCGCGCGAAATGGGGCAGCTGGTGCAACGTGCACGGCGCCGGCCTGGGCGAACGTCCGCGCGCCGATCCGGTGCCTGGTGTCGATGCGTATTTCTGGGTCAAGCCGCCGGGAGAGTCGGACGGATCGTCCGATGCGGCGGGGCCGCGCTTCGATCCGATGTGCGGTGGCGCGGACGCCGCCAAGAACGCGCCCCAGGCCGGCGAGTGGTTCGAATCGTACTTCGTCGACTTGGTCCGCAACGCGAAGCCACCGCTGTAGCCCGCCAGGGTTGCCACGGTGGCTGCTACGGTGGTTGCAAGGTGCCCTCGGCGACGGTCTTTCGCAGTCGCTCGAGGGCACGGTCGAGCTCGGGCGCAAGAGGCGCTTCGATATCGATGGTCGCCGCCGTCACCGGGTGAGGAAAGCGAATGCGCAGGGCGTGCAAGAACATGCGGTGCAGATCGAGCTGCTCGCGAAAGAAACGGTTGTGCACGCCCTTGCCGTAGCGGACATCGCCGATGATGGGACAGCCGATGTGCTTGAGGTGGCGGCGAATCTGGTGCAAGCGGCCGGTCGCCGGCCGCGCCTCGACCAGGCTGTAACGGCCGAAGACCTCCAATCGAGTAAAGGCAGTTTGCGCGGGAACGCGCGGCTCATCGCGATCTTCCCCCGGCGGAAGAGGATGGTCGATGACGCCCTTTTCCGGTGGCACCGAACGAACGAGCGCGAGGTACGTCTTCTCGACCGCGGCCGTGCCCAAGAGCTGACCAAACGCGCTTGCCACGTCGGCCGAGAGCGCGAACACGAGAACGCCGCTCGTGCCGCGGTCGAGGCGGTGCACCGGAAAGACATGCGCGCCGATGGCATCGCGCACGCGGGTCATGGCGACGTCGCGCTCGGGCGCCCAGCCACGGTGAACCGCCAAGCCGGCCGGCTTGTCCGCGACGACCAAATGATCATCACGCCAAAGAATGCGTAGAGGGTGGATAGCGTCCATCCGGTTCGAGGTGTCCGGAACGACCGGCACCGTATGGGGGGCCTATTGATTACCAGTAATGTGATAGTGAGCCTCATACAAGCGCTGGCGAGCACGCTGCAGGCTTGGCGAACGCTGTGCTGCTCTGCTTGGCGACCAAGTCGAGCCGATCCACTCTGATAGGCGTGCGTTGTATCCGATGCCTTGGCTAGCTCTCGTACCGTCCAGCTTGACGATGTCGGCACGGACGGCTCGCGGAGCCTCTTGGGCAATCCTTAGGAGGTGCTGCTTGGGATTTGCGAGTTCGTCGGGCTGTGGAGGCAGCCTTCCCTTGGGACCGATCAGTCTGCGCATTGCCTCGTGGTCCGCCAGCACCCACGACTCAACTGTTCGTACTGGAATTCGTAGAAGGAGATTCTCCGGCTTGGTGCAGTCATCCAGCCAGTCCTTGAGCAAGGACAGCGGACACTCCATTCGGTCGAGGTCCGTCAGAAGCAACACGCCCTGGTGCCGGGATATTTGCTTCAGGGCCGGCAGCCTTGCCCTCAGATACTCGCGCCCGCCACGCCGGAGAATGGGAAACGCCTCAACTTGGCCCGGTAGTTCCGCTAGTAAGCGTCGGCCCACGGCCTCGCTGAGAGGGTCTTCCGTCGCTAGCGCCCAGTAGCTCGCTACCATAGTTTCAACTGGCCAAGCTCGGTAGCCTTTTCTGGGCGGGTTTTGGGCAGCACCACTTCTGCGATGCTTAAACCATCGTCGAGAGCCTTGCTCTCTTCCTCCCGTAGAGTTCGGGCCGAGGTCCCTTCGGCCGACGGCTCCAAGATGACGACGCCTCGCCCGTCGATCCCCGGGTTGCTCAACAGAACTTCACTGTGCGTGCTCACAACGATCTGCCGCTTGACCTTCCTCGTTCTCTGCAGTTGATCGATCAGGAGAGGGATTTCTCTTACGATGGCATCGTTGAGCGAGAGTTCTGGCTCTTCGAGCAACAGCATCGAGTTGCCATCGAGCAGGGACCAGAGCAATCCGATTAGACGCAAGGTGCCGTCTGAGAAGTGTTCCTCGGATTGCCAGCCGGCATGAGGTCGATGATGGTGATACAGCGCCTCAAGGTGGGGGCGGCCGCTGATCGGATCCTGGACGAACCTCAGTAGCTCAAACTGTGGCACCGCCTTACTCAGCGCCATGCTGATCTTGTCCAGCCGCCCTTTCCGAGTCTTGTCAGTAGCCTTCGCAACCCGTTCCAGGAATCCCTGGCCATACGGATCGTCTGCTAGCTGTCGTCCGCCGATCTTTTCCGAGTATTTGAGCAACTGTGGAACGAGGTGTTGGTAGGTTGTGTTCGAAAAGAACGTCGCAAGGTCGCGGAAGTCTTTGTTGGCCTGGATCTGCTCCAGATGGGTCTGGGTCAGCAGATCCGAATCGCCATGATCCCCGTGACCGGGACGAGACAGAAGTTTGTCTTCTCCGCGCCAAACCTCTTCCCTCGAAACCAAGACACGCTGTGCACCCTTTCCCTCTGATTTGAACCCCAGTACGTATCTCCACTGCACTGGCCCGTCTGCTGTCTCAGACAACTCCACATCCACGACCACCTCGGGATCCCTGCGGGCATGGAGGCAGCGCAGCTTGCTGATACCATCCCGCTTCTCAATGGCGGCCTGAAGGCCGCCCCCGCCCGGTCTGCCTACGTCCCTCAGAAATCGGAATACGTCGAGGAAATTGGACTTGCCGGAAGCATTGGGTCCCAACAAGTAGGACACCTCACGCAGCGGGACGTCGAGGTCCCTAAAGTTTCGCCAGTTCTTGAGCCTGATCCTCGAAATCAGCACGAGGCGCCTCTTATGCTGTTGTTGGCTGGGGTGACCATCGGCCAAGTCTACTCCATGTCAACTCCACCGGGTGCGGGAAGGGCGGTTTGGCTCTTGCCAGGATGCTTGGTGGTGGCAGGAGCTAGCGGAGCTGTGCTGACGATCGCAGACCACGACGGTGGTGACGGTCAACCCGCGCGCAGCACCAGCACCTTGCTTTCCGTGAGCTCTTCCATGGCCG
>CAZTTW010000424.1:0-4890 GCA_964616265.1 uncultured Myxococcales bacterium
CGTCGGGCATGCACGAGTGCTCGTCCATGACGATGAGGCCGCCGGATCCCATGATAGTGCCGACCGCCTGAAGAGCGGCGTAGTCCATCTTGGTGTCGAGGTGCTGCTCGGGAATGCAACCGCCCGACGGTCCGCCGGTTTGCGCCGCCTTGAATTTGCCGCTGCCCTGGATGCCGCCGCCGATATCGAAGAGCACTTCACGCAAGGTAATGCCGATGGGCACTTCGATGAGCCCCGTGTTGTTGATCTTGCCCGATAGCGCGAACACCTTCGTGCCTGCTGCCTTGGGCATGCCCAGCTCGCTGTACCACTCGCCGCCGCGGTCGATGATCGGCGGAACGTTGGCGTAGGTCTCGACGTTGTTGATGAGCGTCGGCTTGCCCCACAGGCCGCGCTCGGCGGGATAGGGTGGGCGCGGGCTCGGCAGGCCGCGCTTGCCTTCGACGGAGGCGATGAGGGCGGTCTCTTCGCCGCACACGAAAGCGCCGGCGCCGATGCGGATCTCGACGTCGAAGCCGACGCCGCTTTCAAAGAGGTTGGCCCCGAGCAGCCCGAGCTTCTTGGCTTGCTTGATGGCGATTTCCAGGCGCTTGATGGCCAGCGGATATTCGCCGCGCACGTAGAGGTAGCCTTTGCTCGCGCCGACCGCGTAGGCGGCAATGGCCATGCCTTCGAGCACGCGATGCGGATCGCCTTCTAGCACCGAGCGATCCATGAACGCGCCGGGATCGCCTTCGTCACCATTGCAGATGACGTATTTCTCGTCGCCCACGTACTTGTAGACGGTTTCCCACTTGAGCCCGGTGGGATAACCGGCGCCGCCGCGGCCGCGCAGCCCGGACTGTTTCATTTCAGCGATCACGTCTTCGCGGCTCATGGTGGATACGGCTTTGCGCAGAGCTTGGTAGCCGCCCACGCTGATGTAGTCCTCGATGTCCTCGGGATTGATGACGCCACAATTCTCGAGGACGACCTTCACTTGCTTTCTGAAGAAGTCGCTTTGCCGCGAGTCCAGCGTGGCCTCTTGGGTGGTGCCGGCAAAGAGCAACATGCTCTGCACCGGCTCGCTTTTTACAAGATGCTCGTCGACGATCGCGGTCGCGTTTTCCGGCGTGACCTTTTGGTAGATGGTGCTTTCGGGCTGGACCAGAACCAGCGGACCCTGGTTGCACGCGCCCATGCAACCCGACGGAATGACCTCGACTTCCATGGCGAGGTTCTTGTCGGTCACGTGTTTTTTCAAGCTGGCAAGGACGCCTTCGGCGTTGATCGAAAGGCAGCTGGCACCCGAGCAGACGCAGAGCCGTCGCTTCTTGGCAGCCTTGCGCGCGTTGGCCTTCTCCGCGATGGCTTTCAGCTCTTGCAGGCTCATGACGCCACCTTGCCCAGCTTGTCGCGCAGGATTTGCGTGACCTCGTCGGCTTTCACCTTGCCCAGGATTTCTTCGTCGAACGTTACGGCAGGCGCCAGCCCGCAGGCGCCGATGCAGCGGGCAGTTTGCAGGCCCAGCTTATTGTCCGTGGTCGTGCCGCCGGCCCGGACGTCGAAGTCCGCCTCGATTCGGTCGATCAGTCCCTGCGCTCCCTTCACGTAACAGGCCGTCCCCGTACAAACCAGACAGTTGTGCTCGCCTTTCGGCTTGAGCGAGAAGAAATGGTAAAAGGTCACCACGCCGTAGGCGCGACTGGGCGGCACCTTCAGCTCGGAGGCGATGAAGTGGATGATGTCGAGTGGAAGGTAGCCGTACATCCCTTGCGCGGCATGCAGCGCCTGGATGAGTGCGTCCGGCTTGTGTCCCAGGCCGCGCAGGACCGTGCTGAGGCGTTTGATTCGTGGCGAATTGCGGTTCGGCTCGCCAATCTGGTGGGCGTGGTTGGTCGCCGGGATCATGCGCGGACACCATAGCAGGTGTGTGTCTAAAGGGGATGAAAGAAGTCCGCTTTCGAAGTCGGCCACGCCAGCTCGCCTGGCATCGGGCTTGCTCGCGATTCGGACCGAGACCGGCCGGAAGAACACCGGTCGTGTTTCGACAACGAATCGAGGAGGAAACCATCATGAATAAGTCATCCGAATCGGAAAGCAGCGTGTCCAGAGAAGCTCCGTGGCAGGTCGCCGCGGGAGCATCGGCGCAACGTTCGCCATCGCAGCAACAATCGAGCGGCCAGACGCGGTCGCAGTCGTCGTCACAGACGAGCAGCGCCAGCGCCGAAAGTGATGAACAGTTCGATCCGGTGTGCGGAATGTCGGTGGACGTCAACGACGAGCTGGTCGAACACTACGAACACAACGGCAGGACTTACTACTTCTGCTCCTCGGATTGCCGACAGCGATACGAAGCTTCGCCCGACGACTTCGAGGTTTGAAGCAGCCGGTTCGCCTTGTCTTTCATTGCGGCATTGGAGTTGCAGCCGATGCGGCCATGGCGTCGCGAATCGAGGACTATGCCCTCATCGGTGACACGCAGACGGCCGCGCTGGTCGGCCGCGACGGTTCGATCGATTGGATGTGCGTGCCACGTTTCGATTCAGGCGCTTGTTTTGCCGCGCTCTTGGGAGATCCGTCGCACGGCCGCTGGCAACTAGCACCGAGCAGTGTTGAGTCGCTTCGCATTTCTCGGTGTTACCGCGAAGGAACGCTCGTGCTGGAAACGACCTTCGAAACGGACGCCGGCACCGTGCGAATTGTCGATTGCATGGGCCAGCGCGACCGCGGGCTTCGTCTCTTGCGTCTGGTGGAAGGTGTTCGAGGTGAAGTGCCCATGCACGTCGAGCTCATCATTCGCTTCGATTATGGATCCATCGTGCCCTGGGTCGTGCAGCTTCCGGAAGGTCGGTTGCGCGCCATCGCGGGTGCCGACGCTCTCGTGTTCGATGCCGGAGTGCCAACCCGCGGTGAGGGCTTGACCACAGTCGCGGATTTCGTCGTGCACGCCGGGCAGAAGGTACCGTTCGCGCTCACGTGGCATCGATCGCACGAGCCAAGCCCGGCGCCTATCGAGGTCGAATCCGCCATTCGCGACGTCGAGACGTGGTGGAGAGACTGGTCGTGCCGCTGCAACTACATGGGTGACTGGCAACCGGAAGTTCGCGCGTCGCTCGTTACTCTGAAGGCGCTCAATTATTCACCGACGGGTGCCATGGTCGCCGCGGTGACAACGTCGCTGCCGGAGTTTCCAGGTGGGGTGCGCAACTGGGATTATCGCTACTGTTGGCTGCGCGATGCCACCTTCATCCTCTATGCGTTTCACTTGGCGGGCTACCGAGACGAAGCCGTTGCTTGGCGTGATTGGCTCTTGCGGGCCGTCGCAGGCGATCCGGCTAGGCTGCAGATCATGTACGGCGTAGCGGGCGAGCGCCGCTTGCCCGAGTCGACCCTGGATTGGCTGCCGGGTTACGAAAGCTCGCGTCCGGTGCGCACCGGCAACGCTGCGGTGAACCAGCTCCAACTCGACGTGTACGGCTAAGTGACCGATGCGCTTTTCCAAACCTATCGCGCGGGTTTGCCTCCCGATCCGACGTCGTGGCGGTTGCAGCTGGCGCTTCTCGATTTTCTCGAAGGCTCGTGGAAGGAACCCGATGAGGGACTTTGGGAAATTCGTGGACCGCGCCAGCACTTCACTCACTCGAAAGTCATGGCGTGGGTGGCTTTCGACCGCGCCGTGAAATCGATCGAAGCACAACAATTGCCGGGCCCCGTCGAGCGCTGGCGAAAGCTGCGCGACCACATCCACGCCGACGTTTGTGCTCACGGCTACAGTGCCGAGAAACAAGCCTTCACGCAGGCGTACGGCTCGCCCCATCTCGACGCCAGCCTGCTGCTCATTCCTCAAGTCGGCTTTTTGACCGCGGACGATCCCAGAATGGTCAGCACGGTGGCCGCCATCGAGCGCGAGCTTCTGCGCGACGGCTTCGTCATGCGCTATCCGACCGTGGGTCAGGACGGCTTGCCAGCTGGCGAGGGCGTCTTCCTCGCATGCAGCTTTTGGTTGGCGGACTGCTACGCGCTCATGCATCGCATGGCCGATGCGCGCTCGCTCTTCGAAAAGCTGCTCTCCCTGCGGAACGACGTCGGTCTTCTGTCGGAGGAGTACGACCCTGTCCATCATCGACAGCTGGGAAATTTCCCGCAGGCATTTTCGCACGTCGGTTTAGTGAACACGGCATTCAACCTCACGCCGGCCTCCACGCAGCCGGCTCGCCACCGTCGGGAATGAAGGACGGGCGCACTGGCTTCCTAGCCCGCCCGAAACGGAGCGCGCAGCCGCCGCCCGGAAGATCCTTGGGCAGGACGGCTGCGCGTTTTCGCTACAGCATGGTCAGTGAGCCGCCGGGCAATCGCAAGTCCTGGCGGCTCACGCGCGTCAGCCTACCAGGCGGTGAAGTAGGCCCACGAGTAGTTGCCGGCGGTGGTCTGGATGCAGTAGCCACCGTTTCGCTTGGCGGGCACGGACGACCAGTTGCCGCCCGTGCAGGATTCCGTGGTTCCGTTGACCTGCAGGCTGCGCGGACTAACGAAATTGCCGCAGTTTCCGCCGTTGATGGCGGACGTGGTTTGATAGCAGACCGCGCCCGTTCCCAGATTGCCCGACTGGAAGCTGCCGTTGATGGTGATGTTCACCGGGTTGGTGCACAGCCCGCTGCAAGGCGTGGTGCCAGCCGGGTTTACGGTGATGGCGATGTCGTCCGTGGCGGACAGCACGCTGTCGCTGGCGGTGAGGCGAAGCACGTAACTGCCCGAGGCCGAGAACGTCGCCGTGGTGGACGGTGCACTGGCATTGGCGAAGGTGACGGTGCCTGGGCCGCTGACCTTGGACCAGGTGGTGGTCACTTTGGCGGGCGGATTGGGTAACCCGTCGTCAGTAGCAGTACCCACAAGGCTAGCTGAGAACGG
>CAZTTW010000425.1:0-2318 GCA_964616265.1 uncultured Myxococcales bacterium
CGCCGGGCGGCAATCGACTGAAGTCCACGAACAACTTGCGCGTGCTCGGTTGGCAGTGCGGGCAGAAGCACGCATCGTCGCGCCCGACACGCACGCGGCGAATGACGGTGTTGCAGTCGAGGCACGGCTTTCCCGCGCGACCGCGCACCTTCAAGAAGTCGCGCACTTTGACCTCGATCGGCTGGTTGCGTTCCTCGATGGTGCCAATGGCCCACGCCAGCGTATCGCGAATGGCGGCATACAAGCGGTCGACGTCGCCCGTGCCGAGCTGCTTGCACAGGGTTTTCGGATGCAATTTGGCCGCGAACAGAATCTCGTCAGCGTAGGCGTTGCCGATGGAGGCGAGCGCGGTTTTATCGAGAAGAAACTGGCGCACCTGATCGCGCCGCTTGGCGAAGACTTGGCGAAAATGCTCCAGCGTGAAAGCAGAAGACAGCAAATCGACGCCCAAATCGCGGAAGCCCGGGATGCGGCTCGTTTGGGCCGCCGTCGCCACGTAGATCTTTCCCATGCGCGTGTCGTCGTCGTAGCGTAGCTCGCGACCGCTTTCGAAACGCACCGCCAGCACCAAGTTCTTGTGCTTTGTGCGTGCATCGCTGTCGACCACGAAATAGCGACCGCTCAGCATGGCGTTGACGACCAACACCAAATCCTGGTCCAGATCGAAACGCAAAAACTGCCCCACGCGGTCGACCCTCACGATGCACTTGCCGCGGAGCAAATCCGTCAGCGCCCCCGGAACCATCAGGCGTAGCACGACGGGATCGCCGACGCGTACTTCGGTGATGCGCAGGTTGCAGACGGTGCGGGCCAGCGTCGCTTGAACGTGAACCAGGTCCGGAAGCTCGGGCACGCAGCAAGACTAGCAAAGGTCGAGCTGCAAAGTCCCTTGGTTTCCCGCTAGAATTCCCGCCGTGACGATCAAGCTCATCGGTCTTTCGGGCGGCATTGGCTCGGGAAAGTCCACCGTGGCGGGCATGCTTCGTCAGCGGGGGATTCCGGTCATCGACGCCGACGTGATCGCTCGTCAAGTGGTGCAGCCTGGCCTGCCTGCGTATCGCGACATCGCCCTCGCGTGGCCCAGTGTCGTGGCGGCTGATGGCGCGATCGATCGCAAGAAGTTGGCGACGATTGTTTTTTCCGATCCTGCAAGTCAGGCGCGGCTTGAGGCGATCACCCATCCGCGCATTCGCGAGGAGGTCGCTGTGCAGGCGGAAGCGCTCGGCAAGGCGGGCCACGTCCTGGCGTTCCTCGAAGCGGCACTGATCGTGGAAAGCGGCTATTACAAGCAACTCGACGGTCTGGTCGTGGTTGCCGCCAGCGAAACGATGCAACTCGAGCGCGTGGTGGCGCGCGACCGCGCTACGCGCGAAGCTGTTCTCGCCCGCATTCGCGCTCAAAGTCCGCTGGAAGAGAAGATCCGCGTCGCCACCCACGTCATCCACAACGACGGCGATCTCGCGTCCACGCGGGCGCAGGTGGACGTCGTACTGGCGAAGCTCTCGGGTGCGGTGCTACCCCCCGCTGAACCGTAAAGAATTTCGCGCCGTCGTGAAAGTGCGCGAGTCCATGCGATCGATGTAAAGGTGTCCGTCGAGGTGGTCGATCTCGTGCTGGAGGATGCGCGCGTACCAGCCGCCGGCCTCGATGATGATGGGATCGCCGTCGTGGTTGAGCGCCTCGACTTTGACGGTCTTCGCGCGGCGGACTCTCGCCTGAAAGCCGTCCAGGCTCAGGCAACCCTCCGTCTGCTCGACTAATTCGGAGCCCAGGGTGAGCGTCGGGTTGACGATGACGTGGAAAGGCACCGGCCTGCGGTCCAGCTCGGGAACCTCGGCATTGTCCTCGATGATCGCCAGGCGCAGCGGCAGCCCGATTTGCGGCGCGGCCAAGCCAACGCCGGGCGCATCTCGCATTGTCTCGCGCATCCATTCAATGAGCTGCTGAATCTCGGCGCTGCGAATCTCGTCGCGGCCAAGCGGCTGCGTTTCGGCGCGCAGGATCGGATCGCCGACCTGAACGATCTTGAGCAACATGCACGCAACTATGGCACAGACAGGCGCTGCGCGATCGACGTCGAGCCGGCCGTCTCGTCACATCGGCGGCAGAATATCGATGGCCTTGGCGCGCTTGAGCGAGGCTATCACGCGGACGGCGTCGAAGTGGGACATGCCCGAGCTGTCGATGAGATCGGCGATGCTGGTCAGCCCATCCATGCGCGACATCAGGAAGGCGGCGCGCTGGTCGAGGCCGTGGTCCGCGATGGTCTCGGTGGCGATGGCGCGAATGGGGCACGCATGCGGGTTGCCCATGAAGGC
>CAZTTW010000425.1:2418-4890 GCA_964616265.1 uncultured Myxococcales bacterium
TGGTCTCGGTGGCGATGGCGCGAATGGGGCACGCATGCGGGTTGCCCATGAAGGCACGAAACGCGCGTTCGAAAAGCGCGAGGGACGGCGCAATCAGATCGTCCAGGCCCGGCGGTGGCGCGCGTTCGGAGAGCTGAAGAGCAAGCTCGCCGGCCAATGAGGCGGGGCCGGCGCGGTTTTCGTTCAAAGCCGCACGGCACTCCCCGATAAGCTCGATGGTGCTGGCGCGAACGTCGTCGGGTTGCACATGCAAATCCTCCAACGTATCGGGCGCCGAGGCTGCGTCGTTGTGGCGGTCATTATCTCTCTCGTGGTCCGACGCCCCGCTGGTCATTTGCGCGGCCATCAGCGTCCAATCGTGCTGAGGCGTCTCGCGGTCCTCGATGGTCTCGCTGACGACGGAGCTGCTCCGGTCTGCGGTGGGAATTCGAATCTTCTCCGATCGGCGCTCGGTCAGCGCGGCGAGGAACTGCGGGATGGGCGACTCGACGGTATCGCGCCTGGACGCCGGCGGATGCTGACCGGTCTCAATTTCGGTCTCGCGCTGATGCGCAAATTCCACCAAGCGCCGGACTTGATGGTTGCGCGGATCCAGTCGCAGCGCCGTCTCCCAGTCGGAAAGCGCATCGTGCAGTCGGCCGCGTTCGTGGTGATCGAAGCCACGCTGGACGAGCTGCCTCACATCCAGCGTTACGTCCTTGCTTGCGGCTGCCATCGTTAGCTAGCTCGAACGCAGGCGTCCGCTGTCCACGACGCCCCGAAACATGTTGAGGGTTCGCATAAGCGGTTCGGCGACTTGCTCGAGCCCGCCCGCGTCTCTCCGCTCGACCGCCATGCGAGCGTCGTCGAGAATCAAGCGCACGTTGTCCAGGCTGTCCTCGCCGAAGGGCGTGCCGGACAATATTTCTTCGACCTTGGGCAGAAGCGCCTCCGCTTCATCCACCAGCTTCTCGATGCGCTGGCGCTCTTTCTCCACTTCTTCTTCGGCGCGTGCGGCGACCATGTGGTCCTGATTTTCGGTCGCCATGCGCGCAATCTCACCCTCGGTTAGCCCACTGGTGGCGGTCACCGTGATGGACTGCTCGGCGCCGGTTTCCATGTCTTGCGCGGCGACGCTGACGATGCCATCGGCTGAGATCTCGAAGGTGACCTCGACCTCGACCTCGCCTTTGGCAGCCTTGCGCAGTCCGGACAGAACGAATTCGCCCAGCAGCTCGTTTTCTTCGGCACGGTCGGCTTCGCCCTGGAACACGACGATCTTGACCGACGTCTGATCGTCCCTGACCGTCGTGAAGACATGGCTCTTGGCCGTGGGCACCGTGGTGTTGCGTTCGATGAGGCGGTGGAAGTGTCCGCCCGCCACCATGATGCCGAGCGAGTGCGGCGTGACGTCGAGAAGAAGCATGTCGGGCGCCGCGGCGGCGTCGACCAAGGCTGCACCTTGAATGGCCGCACCCATGGCTACGACCTCGTCGGGGTGCACGCCTTTGCATGGCTCGCGGTCGAAAAATTCGGCCACCAGCTCCTGCACCTTCGACATCCGGGTCATCCCACCCACCAGGACCACTTCGTTGAGATCCTCGGCGCGGACGCCTGCGTCTTCCATGGTCAGTCGGCAGATTTGGATCGTGCGCTCGGTGAGGTCGAGGGTCAGTTCTTCCAGCTTGCTGCGCGTGACGACGCGGTGAAGGTGGAAGGCCTGATTGCGACCCGTCGAAATGATGAAGGGCAGGTTGATTTCCGTCTCGCGCACCGACGAGAGGTCGCACTTCGCCTTTTCGGCCGCGTCCTTGAGCCGCTGCATGGCCATGGCATCGCTGCGCAGATCGACCTTGTGTTCTTTGGCGAAGCCTTGCACCAGCCAGTCCACCAGGCGTTTGTCGTAGTCCTCGCCGCCCAGGAAGGTGTCGCCGGCGGTGGCCACGACCTCGAAGACGCCGTTCGTGATGTCGAGAATCGAAACATCGAAGGTACCGCCGCCTAGGTCGAAGACGACTACTTTGCCGTCGACCTTCTTGCCGAAACCATAGGCCAGCGCGGCGGCGGTCGGTTCGTTGATGATACGAATGACGTCGAGGCCGGCGATGCGGCCGGCATCTTTGGTCGCCTGCCGTTGACCGTCGTTGAAGTAGGCCGGCACGGTTACCACCGCCTTCGAAACCGTGTGCCCGAGGTGCTCCTCGGCGATCGCGCGCATCTCTTGCAGCACATAGGCCGAGATTTCTGGCACGGAGAAAACCTGATCGCGCAAACGAATGCGCACATCGCCGTGCGGGCCTTCGATGAGCGGGTAGGGAACGGCAGCCTTCACCGCCTGCGAGGCGGGCGAGGTCCACGGCCGACCGATGAGGCGCTTGACCGCCCAGGCAGTGTTTTCGGCGTTGGTCACCGCCTGCCGCTTGGCGATGTGACCGACGAGGCGCTTGCCACTTTCGGAAATGGCGACCACCGAGGGCGTGGTCTTGTAGCCAC
>CAZTTW010000426.1:0-4884 GCA_964616265.1 uncultured Myxococcales bacterium
CGTCGCATTCTTCGCCGAACAGACTATCCACCTTGCTGTCGCCGCAGTAGGGAACAGCACGGCAGCCGGGACCGCATGCCTTGGCGGTCCCGTAGGTTCCCAGGTTCACGCCGTCGTCGCATTCTTCCCCGAAGCTGCTGTCGACCTTGCCGTCGCCGCAGTAGGGCCCGAGGGTGCACGACGTGGTGCAACCGCCGTAGGCATTGTCGGCGTTGGCGTTGGCGGAGCCGTTGTCGCAAGACTCACTGCCATTGACGACTCCGTCGCCGCACCTGGCGGTGCAGACAGTGTGCGTGCGATTGAATTGGCCGACCGTCAGCTTGTAGCTCGACTGAGTCTGCTTACGCTCGGCTTGGAAGAGCGCAATTTCGTAGACTTTGCCCTTGGTCAGGTTGAATTTCGTGGCGGTGGCAGGGTCGAGCGTGATGGCGCCCTCGGCATGCTCGTGAATACCGCCTAGATCCACTGCGAGCTTGCCATTCAAGAAGACCCAGACGTCGTCGTCGCCGATGAAATCGAGATACTCGCCGCCTTTGAATTCGAACCAGTAGCGCAGCTCGCTGGTGAACGAAAAGTTGTGCTTGCTGCCGTCGGTGGTCACGCCCAGGAAGGGCACTTCTGGACCACCCGGTGCCGCCCAGCCTCGGTTGTCGAGGGGGAAAAAGGCCGGGCGCAACCACATCTTCAGGTCCTGACTGTAGTACGACGAGTGGTCGTAGACGAACGTGCCGTTGGGCTGGCCGATCAAGGTCAGGCTGTCGACGATGGTCTTGTCGTATTTCGAATCGCGGTACCAGGTGTCGAAGTTCACCTTGGTGGATGTATGCGACAGAGTCGTGTCGACGGCCGTGTTGTATTGCGGTTTTCGGTCAGTGGCATCGAGCGTGCCCTGCACCACGCCCAAGGTGAGCTTGCCGTCGGTCGGACACTCGAAGTCCGAATGGGGTGGCGGATTAGTGATGGTGGCGTTTTGCGGGATCATGTCCCGGTAGATGATGGGAACCACCATGTCCGTGTCGGTGCCCTCGACGACTTGCCGGCAGTCCCAGCTTCCTTCCAGCTTGCACTTGTCCGAGCAGCCATCGCCGGAGCGGGTGTTGCCGTCGTCGCATTCCTCGTCGGGCAGCTTGAGGCCGTCGCCGCAAGGAGAGGTGCAACCGTTCGTCCCGCTGCAGATCGGCTCGGCTCTGCAGTCGGGCGCGCAGCCGTCACCCGGCAGCGTATTGCCGTCGTCGCAGGACTCGCTGCCTTCCGCCACCTTGTCGCCACACACGGTTTTGTGACAAGGCGAGCCCGGCTTGGAACAGGCGAAGCCGTCCTCGATCTTGCAGACGTCGCTACAGCCGTCGCCCGCGCGTGTGTTGCCGTCGTCGCATTCCTCCCAGCCGGTGAGCACGCCGTCGCCGCACTTGGGCTGGCAGCGGACGCCGGGCGCCGGGCAAACCCAGCCTGGTTCGATCTTGGAGCAATCTGCCGAGCACCCGTCGCCGTCGGTGGTGTTGTGATCGTCGCAGGCTTCTTTGCCGCCTACGCGGCCGTCGCCACACGAAACGGTCGAGACGCAAGGCGAGCCAGGCGTGGGGCAGACGAAGCCGGTTTCCTGACGGCAGGTCATGGAACAGCCATCACCCGAAACGTTGTTGCCGTCGTCGCATTCTTCGCCGTTGCCCAGAGTGCCGTTGCCACAGCCCGCGGGGATGGGGCAATTGTTCGGGTCTTGGGCACAGCCTTTGGGAGGCGCGTCTTTGGGCGGTACGTCCAGGTTGAACACCACGCTGGCATCGTCGGTCGGTGCCGACGAGCCACCCGAGCCGCCCGGCGAGGAAGCGGCATCGGCTTGTACCCCAACGATCTCGCCGCCGCTCCGGCAAGCGACGAGACAGAGAGCTGCACTCGACAAAAAACTCGCGAAGCCAAAGCCGGCTCGCATGGCCCGCGCTACATCGCCTCTGCGTGGCATAGTGTGGTAGTATACGCTACCTTTCGCACTAGAAGGCAGGGACAAAGTCGGTGGCGAAGCTGTTCCATTGCAGACATCGAGGATGACTATGACCGTTCGCGTTGCTCTACCCGCCGTTACCGTCATTCCCGTGCTCTTCCTTTTTGCTTCGGGTTCCTGCCAGCCCACGGGCGGAGGCTCCGATGGCAGCGGCGGGCGCGCCACCCAGACCGGGGGTAGTGTTGGCAGTGGCGGTAGGGGCAGTGGCGGCTCCGCGGGGAGCCAGGCAAACGGGGGCAGCGTCGGGCAAGGCGGAGGCCAGTCATCGCTGGGCGGCACGGGCGCGGGCGGTCGAGTCGGAACCGGCGGCAGCGGGGGGATCCTCGGCAACGGCGGCAGTCCCGGCAAGGATGCCGGTTCCAACGGTGGAAGCACCCTGAGCGGTGGGCAGAGCGGCTCGGGCGGGAGAGACGCCGGGAGCAGCACGGGACATCTCGATGCGGGGCCCGTCGCTTGCGACGACACGCAGAGCACGGGGCGACTCGGCGTCTATGCCTACGACGATGGCGCGGTCACGGGCCAAGCGGTCCAGCTGCATTTCGACGTCGTGAATTTCACCGCCTTCGCGTCACGCTTGTCCCAGGTCACCATCCGCTACTGGTTCACCGACGAGGTGGCCACGACGGCCAACGTCGTCGAGCAGTACTACGTCCCCATTCCAACCACGATGAAATTCTCGCCCGTCAATCCGCCTCGGGTAGGCGCCGACACCGTGCTCGACATTTCATTTTCGGATCAGCCGGACGCGGCCGTCTCCTGGGTGGAAACCCGCGGCTTCAATTTCGCGTTTCACAAGAACGGCTATAGCGGCACCTACGACCAATCGAACGACTACTCGTACGATGCCAAGCTGACGAAGGATCTCGGGCCCAACCCCAAGATCACGGCGTACGTCAACGGTGTCCTGGCCTGGGGCTGCGAGCCGCCCGTTCAGTCGGCCGCGATCGACGCTTCCGCAGGGTCAGCGGCGGTCGATGCACCATCTCCGCCGGCCGTCGACGGCGGCCCCTGACTAAAGGTGCAGGCGCAAAGGTTCGAGAATAGGGTACATGGACTTTGTTTAGAGAGTGACCATGTACACCATTCAATGCAATCAACAGCAGAACCGCGTTCACATCAAGCTCGTAGGCTCGATGGGAATGGACGAAATGGTCAAATGTGTGAACGAGACCATCGCCGCGACGAAAAGGTTGCGACGCGGTTTCGACGTGATCACGGACATCGCCGATTTCGCGCCGGCGAGTCCAGAGGTCGTGAAAGAAATTGAACGCATTCAGGCCCATTTTGTTGCGTCCGGTGTGCGAAAGGGTGTGCGCGTCGTTGGAAGCAAGGTTCTTGCCGGCCTTCAGTTCAATCGAACGAGCTCGAACGTTGGCTATCCTTCCGTAAACGTCGCAACGGTCGAGGACGCGGTCCGCGAATTGACCAAGTAGTGGGAATGCTCGCGCGGCAGGCCAGGTTGCTTCGGCGGCCGACTACGGCTTCGGTGGATCTGGGAACAGTTTCAGCAGATAGCTGAGCGTCACGAACAAGTAGTGGGCATTGGCGGTGACGTCGGTCGAGTCGGTTGGACTGACCGTCGTCTCGAACATGTACATCGGCGTGACCGTCAGCGCCGGCGTAATCTTGTAGTCGACGCCCACGTAGACGCGGTTCAGTCGGAAACCGGACTTCCAGTAGCCAAGCGGACTGTAGTTGGGTGGCGGGTTGAGCTTGGCGGTTTGTCCGTCTTCGATGATGCCGAAGAAGGGTTCATCGCCGACAGAGATGCCCAGCGTGTCGGTGGCCGCGAATCGAACCTGCAGAAGCTCGCGCAAGACCATGCCGAAACCCCAGCGTTCGGAATTCTTGTGGTAGATGTCCGAGAAGATGGTGTTGTGGAAGATCACCCGATCCTGGATTGAGAAGCGGCCGATCCGGTACTCGGCCTGAGGGATGACCTCGATGTTGCTCGAGTAATTGTACTTGTCGTCGGCCATGGCAGGACTGGTCGACTCTTTACGCTGGGGATAGCCGATGTAGTAGTACCAGAGCGAACCCTTGAGAGTCAGATTGCCGAGCTTTTGGGTGTAGTTGGGACCGACGAAGGTCTCGTACATATACACTTCACGGGTTCCCGGAACATTGGGGACGTCCCAGCGTGCGTATTCGTAGCGAATACCGGGCATCACGGTGAAGCTCCAGTGCGGCGTCAAGGCGGTGGTGAAATTGCCGTAGAACCAGACTCTGCCTTCCTGCTCGGCGGGTTTGTCGGCTGCGCGCGCAGCTGGCAACGCCATCAAGAAACCCAGCACCGCACTTGCACCGAACAGCCTTCTTCTCATCTGGTCCTTCTCCTGGTGAGGTTCCGCGGGCAAGGCCCGACTAGACAACGGCTCAACGTAGCACGATTGCTATTCAGGAAAAAAGGGACGTCAATACTAATTTTGGCGGGCTATACGTCGGCTACAGTCGCAGTAGCTCCTCGCCGGTCAAGATGCGCAGCCCTTCGGCGGCCAGGGCTTGCCGTGCGCGGTCTGTCTCGTGGGTCTCGATAATCACGATGGCGCGCCGGTTGGCGACGAAACCGCTGACGTTATCGAGGTTGACCTTGCTTTGCGCCAGACACTGGGTTACCCGCTGCAGCGAGCCGGGCACATCATCCGCCTCGACCGGTAGCACATCGAGGAAGCTGACCACCAAGCCGTGCTGCTTGAGCGCATCGTGGGCACGGTCCTGGTCGTCGACTAGAAACTTCATCACGCCGAAAGGGCCACTGTTGGCGATGGTCACCCAGCGAATGTTGACGTGGGCATCGGCCAGCAGCTTGGTGATGAACGCTGTCTGGCCGGGCTTGTTCTCGACGAAGGTGGCGATCAGGCGGACGGGTTGCATGCGCACTCCTA
>CAZTTW010000427.1:0-4874 GCA_964616265.1 uncultured Myxococcales bacterium
CGTCCCGAGCGAAGCGAGGAGCGCCAGATGCCTTATGTGCAACACGCTCCTAGGCAGCGATTTCCGCCCCGACCGCGCGATACGCTGACCTCCTAGCGATACACGGACGCTAGCGTCTTGCCCAGGTCGGAGGGCGTCGGTGCGATGGCGATGCCAGCATCTTTGAGCGCCGCGATCTTGTCGGAAGCCTTGCCTTTGCCACCGCTGATGATGGCGCCCGCATGTCCCATGCGGCGGCCGGGAGGAGCAGTCAGGCCCGCCACGAAGGCAGCCACGGGCTTCTTGATGTTGGCCTTGACGAAGGCGGCCGCGTCTTCTTCGGACGTGCCGCCGATCTCGCCGATGAGCAAGATCGCCTTGGTGTCCGCGTCGGCGTCGAACAGCTTCAGGCAGTCGATGAAGTCGAGGCCCTTGACGGGATCGCCGCCGATACCCACCGCCGTGCTCTGCCCCAGGCCAAGCTCGGTGAGCTGAAAAGCGGCTTCGTACGTCAGCGTGCCCGAGCGGGACACGATGCCCACCGATCCCGGCTTATGAATGTAACCCGGCATGATGCCCAACTTAGCTGCGCCGGGAGTAATCACGCCCGGGCAGTTGGGACCCACCAGCCGACAGGCCTTACCGTCCAGAGCGCGCTTCACGCGGACCATGTCGAGGACCGGAATCCCCTCGGTAATGCAGACGACAAGCTCGATACCTGCGCCGGCAGCTTCGAGGATGGAGTCTGCCGCACCAAAGGGCGGAACGAAGATGACACTGGTGTTGGCACCTGTCGCGGCGACAGCCTGGCCGACGGTGTCGTAAATCGGGAAGCCCTCGTGAACACTGCCGCCCTTGCCCGGCGTTACGCCGCCCACGACCGAGGTGCCGTAGTCGCGCATCTGCTTGGCATGAAAGGTACCTGCCGATCCGGTAAGGCCCTGCACGACCACGCGGGTCTGCTTGCTTGCGAGAATTGCCATAACTACTGCGACCTCCCGACAAGCTCGACGATTTTGCGCGCGCCGTCCGCCATGTCCGATGCCGTGGTGATCGGCAAGCCCGACTCGGCGAGCATCTTAGTGCCCAGCTCCACGTTCGTCCCCGCCAAGCGGACAACAAGAGGCACGCGCAGTCCGATTTCCGCCACCGCGGCGATAACGCCGCCCGCGATCACGTCGCACTTCATGATGCCGCCGAAGATGTTGACGAAGATGCCTTTGACCGATGCGTCCGACGTAAGGATCTTGAAGGCCGCCGTGACCTTCTCCTTCGTGGCGCCACCGCCGACGTCGAGGAAGTTTGCTGGCGTAGCGCCGAAGTACTTGATGATGTCCATGGTCGCCATGGCCAAGCCTGCGCCGTTGACCATGCAACCGATGTTGCCTTCGAGCTTGATGAAGTTGAGATCGAACTTGCGCGCCTCGCTCTCGGTCGGGTCCTCCTCGTCGAGATCGCGCATCTCGGCCACGTCCTTGTGTCGTTCGAGCGCGTTGTCGTCGAAGGTCATCTTGCAATCGAGAGCCAGCACCTGGTCGCTTGACGTAATGACGAGAGGATTGATCTCAAGCAACGAGGCATCGAGCGCCATGAAGGCAGAATAAAGTTTGAGCAGAAAGCCCGTCACGCCCTTGGCTGCTTCGGCCTTCAGTCCGAGCGCGTAGGCCAGATTGCGTGCCTGGTAGGCAGCCAAACCGACCGCCGGATCCACGTGTTCGATGAGGATCTTCTCGGGCGACTTGGCCGCAACCTCCTCGATGTCCATGCCACCTGCCGCCGAGACCATGACCACAACTCGACTGCGGGCGCGATCCACTAAGATCGACGCGTAAAGCTCGCGCGAGATCGAAACGCCCTGCTCGATGAGCAGACGTTTGACGATGCGGCCTTCCGGTCCTGTCTGGTGCGTGATGAGCGGCCGGCCGAAAATCTTAGCAGCCGCATCGCTAGCGGCCGCAGCGCCCTTCACGACCTTCACGCCGCCGCCTTTACCGCGGCCACCCGCGTGGATCTGGGCTTTGACCACGACGGTTTCATTCGAGGTCGACTGAATCAGCTTTTCGGCAGCGGCGGCAACGTCCGCCAATGCAAGTACGGGCGTGCCCGAAGGCACAGGTAGCCCGAACTTGGCCAACAACCATTTGGCCTGGTACTCGTGGATCTTCATCGATTCTTTCCTAGCTGCGCTTTTCGATGGGAACATAGTCGGCTTGCGCCGGGCCAACATAGATTTGGCGAGGCCGGCCAATCTTCGTCGCCGGATCCTCGTGCATCTCTTTCCAATGCGCAAGCCAGCCCGGCAAGCGGCCGATGGCAAACATCACCGTGAACATGTTGGTGGGAATGCCGAGCGCGCGGTAGATGATGCCGCTGTAGAAGTCGACGTTGGGATAGAGCTTGCGCTCGACGAAGTAGGTATCCTTCAGTGCCGCCTCTTCCATGCGACGAGCGATGTCGAGCAGCGGATCGTTGATCTTGAGCCGGCTCAAGACCTTATCGCAGGCCGCTTTGATGATCTTGGCGCGCGGATCGTAGTTCTTGTACACCCGGTGGCCAAAGCCCATCAGCTTGAAACCGGAGTCCTTCTTCTTTGCCAGCTCGATGAACTTTTGCGAACCACCGCCGTCCCGCCGGATCTCTTCCAGCATGTCGAGCACGCTCTCGTTGGCGCCACCGTGCAGCGGTCCCCACAAAGCACAAATGCCGGCCGAAACGACGGCGAACACGTTGGCTTGCGAGCTGCCGACGAGACGAACCGTCGAAGTGCTGCAGTTCTGCTCGTGGTCAGCATGCAAGATGAGAATTTGGTTAAGGACCTTGACGATTTCCTCGTCGACTTCGTACGGCCGCGACGGCACCGAGAACATCATGTTCAGGAAGTTCGCGCAGTAACTCAGGTTATCCTGCGGGTAGACGAACGGTTCACCGACCGATTTCTTGTAGGAGTAGGCAGCAATGGTGCGCATTTTCGCTAAGAGGTGCGTGATTACCTCTTCATTGCGTTCGGAATCGTTGACCTTGAGCGACTCGGGATAAAAGCTCGAAAGCGAGCACACCATCGCCGAGAGAATCGCCATCGGGTGCGCGGTAAAAGGATAGCGGTCGAAGAAGTGCCTCATGTCCTCGTGCAACGCCGAGTTCCTGGTCAAAAGCGACGAGAAGCGGTGCAACTCGTCGGCCGTGGGCAGCTTGCCGTAGATGAGCAGATAAGAGACCTCGACGAAAGTCGACTTCTCCGCCAAGACCTCGATGGGAATTCCTCGGTAGCGAAGGACACCCGCGTCGCCGTCGATGAAGGCGATCTTGCTAGTGACGGCGCCCGTGTTCATGAAGCCCTGATCCAGGGTCACGTAGCCCGTCTGCGCCCGCAGCTGACGGATGTCCAGCGCCTTCTCGCCTTCGCTGCCTACGACAATAGGCAATTCCAGGGTCTTACCATTGATCTTGAGCTCAGCGACGTGCGACATAAAACCTCCCAATCCGGTCCTATTTGGTCTTCTGATGCTACTGACCAAAAAAAGACTTGTCGAGGATCTTTTGGGAGGCCCGCGAAATGGTCGCGGCCACGAGCCGATGGCTAGTGGTGAGGCGACAGTCTGCGAGAGCTGGATCGCACCTTGGCCTTGTGATCGCGACTGAGCTTGTCGAAGGTCACCTGGCGAAGATCGCGAACCGTGCTCTCGTAGATTTTCACCCAAATCGGACGCGAGGGGCAGGTATCCTGGAGCGCGCACGCCTTGGGATTGAGCACGCATGGCCGAAAGGCCAGCGACGCCTGCGAGGCACCCAGCACATCGAGGAGCGAGATCGCCGACGGCTCGCGCGCTAGTGAGAATCCGCCGCGAATTCCGCGCACCGAGACGAGGACGTTGGCCTTGACCAATCGCTGCAGGATCTTGGCAACGAACAGGTCTGGCGCATCGACGGCCGTGGCAATCTCCGACTTTGTCGAGAGCCGACCGCGGTTCTCAACGAGAAAGAGGAGGCATCGAATCGCATAATCGGATTGCTGAAGAACTGCTGACATGACTTCCCTCGTGGTCTTTCTGGTCCTTAGCGACCAACACCTATTTGTAACACGAAAAAATGCTTCAGTTGTGAAATTTCTCACATTGAATACATCATTTCAGATGTTCTTTCCCTTAATATAAATCGGACTGCAAGAACCACTTTTCCGATGTTGGTTTTCCTGGCGACAGCGGACGGGCGGCTGTTCCCGCGCGAGCTGCGACTCACCCACGCTAGGCCGAATCTAAACTCTCTAATTATTGCGACGACTTGCAAGCGCTGGAAGCAGCGCAGAACCGCAGCCCCCACCTTCAGAGTCGACCGTGAATTCGTCCTTCGCGACCGGGCGCAAGGCGCCCACGCCGGCTCCGCTCTAACGAGGAGCGCGTCAATCCACTTTCCATCTAGCGGAAGATGTCTAGCCAGCCTCCAGCTCGAACTCTTCTACGTCGAAGCAAAAGCCGGACTTCAGCAGACAGTCCAGCTCGGCCTGCGCCAAGGCGCTATGGCCAGACTCGATTTCGAGGAAGCGAGCAAAAAGTGCCTGACCCTCCCCCGGTAACTCGGCCACCATCCGCCCATAGAACGACGACGTCTCATCCTCGGCGGCCAGGGCCTGTCGCAGGGCTTCGATGACAGCGGTCGGCGAAGTTTCGCTTCCCCGAACCTTGCTGCGTAATCGTTTGATACCGGACTGGATCCGCTCGGCGGACGGCAAGGCACTACGCAGGGTGGGCGCCGACAGATGGCCTTCGCGCTGCCATTCGAGGAGTCTCCCCTGCAAGTACGTTATGTGGCCGCGCTCCTCGTCGGCCAGCACGCTGAAGACCCGCTTGGCGGCAGCGTCCTCGGCGCGCTTGGCAGCCACAAGATAGGCGGCATGGACC
>CAZTTW010000428.1:0-4841 GCA_964616265.1 uncultured Myxococcales bacterium
CTGCGCGCGCACGAAAGAGCCGCGACTTGATGGTGCCCGGGGCGCAGCCCAGCACAGCCGCAGCCTCGTTCTCTTCGAATCCCTGAAGGTCGAGCAGAATTACCGTGCGGCTTGTCTCGGGCAAGGCCAACATGGCGGCCTCGAGGTCGGCGGAGGTGACGCCGTCGCCATCGAAGGCGGTGTGCGCCGCGCTGGCAAGAGCGGAATCGTCCACGTCGTCGATCGAGAGCGGCGCGATGGGACCTTGGGCATCCCGACGATGGCGATCGATGAAGACGTTGCGCAGGATCCGGAAGAGCCAAGCCTTCAGGTTGGAGTCGGGCTGGTACTGGTCCGACGCCGCAAACGCACGCGCGTAGGACTCCTGAACCAGATCGTCAGCATCGCTGTCGGTGCCGATCAAGTAGCGAGCAAAGCCATGAAGAGCGTCGACGTAAGTAAGTGCCTCCCGTCGAAACGGTGCATCCTCGGTGCTTTTTCGGCGCCCCCACATGGATGATTCTGCAGGCCTATACCACGCTGCCTTGTCCGATGCTCCTCGGGACCATAACGAGGATGCTGGTGGTGGCGCGGGCGTATCCCTAGGGTTGCGAAAAGTCGAATGCATTGCCCAAATCTGCAGCGACGGCATCCCGCGTGCCGAGCGGTAAAAGGTGGAAGCGGTGCTCAACGAGCGCGAGGATTGACGAAGCGTCATACACCGTAGAGTCAACAAAACCTTTCTTGGCGAACGGCGAGTACACGAGGGTGGGAACGCGAGTGCCCGGGCCCCATGAGTCGCCGGCGGGCGGCGCGACGTGATCCCAAAATCCCCCGTTTTCGTCGTAGGTGACAATGACCGCGGTGTCCGACCAATTTGGGCCATTGCGAATGGCCTCGATGAGGCTCTGCGCGTGAGCCTCGCCGCCCATCACGTTGGTGTAGTTGGGATGCTCGTTGTCGACTCCGTCGGGCTTGACGAAGGAAACCGGCGGCAGAGTTCCGGCCCGCGCCGCCGCGAGAAAGTCGGACTCGTCTTTGAGGTGAGAGCGCCCCGGCGCGCCATCAGCATAATTGGCGAAATAGACGAATGGCTGATGATTGTATTGAAACAGAGTGCTCGAATCAGTTCCGCTGCCATCTATTGAATTGGCAAGGGTCGAATCCCATCCCTCCGCATACCAGGCCCAATCAACGCCTTTTTCCGACAGGCGATCGCCTATGGTGGGAAAGGTCTGTGGCGGCACCAATTGCTCGGCCGGGACATTGGCTGGATGAGGCGTAGCACTCGGGTACAGCGTTCCGACCACATGACCGTCAGGCGTAAGGGGCCCATCCTGGGGTTTTCCGTTGACGTCGACGACCGGCGCGCCTTGATCGTCGAGAACGGCGCGCTTGATCGCCGTGGGTGCGTTCGGAAACTGTGCAACTCCGGCAGAGATCAAAAAGATGTGATTCTGGAGTGACCCGCCGAAGACCCCGTGAAAGAAATGGTCACACAGGGTGAAGTCACGGACGTCGGCGGCAAGAGGCAATCCCGCCGTCTGGTAGTAACCCATGGTCAGGCCCTTCGCAGCGGCGTCGTACAGCACGAACTGGTCCATTCTGCCGCCGTGGATTTGGCGCTGCTCCTCGTAGAAGTTGTTGGTGAGGTCGGTCGAGGTGGTGGCCGTGCTCGGGACATAGGTGTCGAGCGCAAATGGGCCGTTAGGTAGCGTCTGCGGCAAATGGCTCTCGATCTGCGGCAAGGTTTGATACGGGACACCGGTGGCATCGAGCTGAGGCAGCGCGCTTTGGGCCTGGGCCAGGCCACTTCCCCCCGGGAACTGCCCGTACAGGCTGTCGAAGCTCCAGTTTTCGAGCACGACGACGACGATATGATTGAGCCGCTCAAGTCCGACTCCCTTCGCTGGCGCCCCGCCAGAGGTGTTCGAGCCACAGGCGCCCACGGCCACGAGAATGAACGAGCTGGTCACGAGGCCGTGACCTCGCATCGCTGATCTGGCAAATTTGATTGGCATGTCCGCATTCCTCCCACCGTCCAACGAACAGACCGGCGGAAAGGTTCCCGCAAAGCGGGGATCCGTTCACCGAGCGCAGATGCAGCGGCATCCCAAGTGCCTAGGCCCATCCCCGAGTACTCGATAAACTAGAAAGGAGCCTTCTGATGTTGAACAAACGACGACTTGGCGGTCAGGGATTAGAGGTTGGGGCGATCGGCCTCGGCTGCATGGGTATGAGCCAGTCTTACGGTCCGGCGGACGAAGCAGAATCGATCGCGACTCTTCATCGCGCCATCGAGCTGGGATGCGACTTCTTCGACACGGCCGAGAACTACGGTCCCTTCACCAATGAGGCGCTTCTCGGAAGGGCCTTCAAGGATCGGCGCGAAAGAGTGGTGATCGCCACCAAATTCGGCTCGCGCTTCGAGGGCGACAAGATCGTCGGCATGGACAGCAGGCCCGAGAATATCGTCAGGGTCGTCGAGGGCTGTTTGCGCCGGCTGCAGACCGACCATATCGACCTGCTCTATCAGCACCGCCTGGACCGAACCGTGCCTATCGAGGACGTGGCAGGCACGGTCAGCGTGCTCATCGGACAAGGCAAAGTGCGTTTTTTCGGCCTCTCCGAAGTGGGTGTCGCCAATCTCCGCCGCGCGCATGCGGTCCACCCGGTCTCGGCGCTGCAGAGCGAGTACTCGCTGTGGGAGCGCAATCTCGAACCCGACATCATCCCTGTCCTGCGCGAGCTGGGCATCGGCCTCGTGCCATTTTGTCCGCTGGGGCGCGGCTTTCTGACCGGCGGCGTGAAGCGCGCAGAGGAATATCCGGAAGGGGACACGAGACGGATCGATCCGCGCTACCAGGGTGCGAACTACGACGCCAACGTCAAAGCGGCGCAAGTTGTGTTCGACATCGCCGCGAGCAAAGGCGTGAAACCCGGGCAGATCGCGCTCGCGTGGCTGTTGCACAAAGGAAGCGATGTCGTGCCGATCCCCGGCACCAAGCGTCGGGCTTATCTGGAAGAAAACGTGGCCGCCGAAGCGATTCTGCTGGCCCCCGCCGAGATGCACGAGCTCGACGCTGCTCTGGTGACGGGCACGGTCTCGGGAAAACGCTACGCCGACTGGATCATGGCGACGATTGACCGCTAGACTGTGCGCAGGGGAGTCAGCGTCGTGACTGTGTGTCCGCCGGAAGAAACGGTCGCTGCGGGCATTGAAACGGAGCTGGACGTAGCCGATCCTTTCATCCAGTTCAGCAGCGGAGAAGGTAGCGAACGGCGAGGAACAGTTCTTGCTGCACTGACTATCCAGTTCCAGCGAGGGAGGACGAGATGCTTTGCAGCGACTTGATGAGCTCTGACGTGCAGAGGGTCTTGCCCGACATGACCGTGTCGCGGGCAGCGAAACTGATGGCAGCTTACAACCTCGACTTCTTGCCTGTTTGCAACGCAGACGGCAGGCCGCTAGGCGTCCTCACGAATGGCGATATCGCCGCTCGGGTGGTAGCGAGGGATCGCCCGGCGGCCCTGACTCGAGTGGACGAGGTCATGACCGCGCCACCCGTCTTCGTATCGCCTGAGACCCCGGCGGACCGGGTTGCAGAAGTGATGAGCCATGAGGGCACCTCGCGACTGTTGGTCATTGCCGATGACGGAAGCTTAGCGGGCATCGTGAGTCTGTCCGACTTCCTCCTCAGTGCGCCCGCCGAGCTTGCCTTGTTGGCGGCAAAAGGCATTCATCGATCGGCCGCCAGCCACGTCGTCTCAGTCGACACGGACGAGTCCGATATGGCAGACAGCGTAGCCACCACCGAGATTGAAACGAATCCAGCTCGTGCCGAAGCCGAAAGCGTCGTCCGTGGTGGTACCAACGAGCTGAAGGAATTCCCTGGCTGAAGACGGCAGACGGTGCTCACCAAACGAGGGGCAACAACCGCCAAGTAGTCTTGCGATATTCCTGGTAGGCAGCTCCGAAGTGCTCGGACATCGCGCGCTCCTCGACCCGGATTCGCCACACGAGAGCGACGGTAGTGATGAACGGCGCCGTCAGCAACGCTACAACGTTTGCCATGAGAGCCGCGATCCCGATGAGAATCAAGATCTGTCCAAGATACGATGGGTGTCGCACGTAACGGTAAAGACCGCTGCGAATGAGCTTGTGCTCGGCAAGGATGGTCACTCGCGAAGTGAACTGTTTCGCCAGCACCGCGATGGCGTGCAGGCGAATTGCTGCTCCCGCGAGCAGCACGACGGCGCCCAACAGCTCCCACCTACGAGCGTGGGTGGCGCCGCCCACGCCTGAGAACCCAAAGGCGCTCGCGATCGACATCCCGACTACGACCGAGGCGGTGATCCAGCGAAAGCTGCCGTTGTCCCGTTCGTCGGCGGTGGGGCCAGCCGCACGGCGATTTCGTCGGGCGAAGGCCTGCTCGGACGCGCCCCAGACAGCAGAAACTGCCACGGCGATAAGCTTGACTCCGAAATCGAACGGCATGATTGGTCCGCGAGAATAGCGGTGGCTAGGCCGGGCGCAAGCACGACCAAGGTCGTTCTTCGTCAACACCTTTCGCCGATCTGCCAATTACCCTATCCTGGGCTCTCGCGTGTTAGCCAACCGGAGGGTCTCATGCCGCCACGTTTGCTCGTGCTTGCGTTTGCTGTCACCGTGCTTTGTCCCCTTGCCGCCAACGCGGCCGACGCGGACGTCAAGGTCAGCTCGATTGGCTACCTGCCCGCACGGGCAAAGCGCGCCTCGATCACGGCCGCCGCGACCCAGTGGACGCTGGTGCGCGACTCCGACGGTGGCACTGCCGCCAGCGGCACGCTGGGCGCGGCCAAGACCGACCCGGACACCAGCC
>CAZTTW010000429.1:0-4824 GCA_964616265.1 uncultured Myxococcales bacterium
CGCCGCTCGGGTCGAGCGTGAAGGTCAGATCGTCGTACGACACGTCGTTGCCGCTCTCGAAGTTGAAGGATACCGGCTTGTCGAGGTGGTGCGAGCCGCCCGACGCCGAGAACGTCGCGACGTTCTCGCCGTCCCTGGAGCCGTGCCAGGCTCGCCGGGCGTCACCGTCGCGATGACCTTGCCGCCCACGTCCTGGACCGCGATGAGACGGCCCTTGCTGTTGGAGACCATGAAGGCGGCGCGTTTGCCGGAAGGCGACAGGCTGAGGCCGCTGATCGCGTCGTTTACGCCATAGGCCTCGATTGGCGGGGGCGTCGCCGCCCTGGCGGCGCCTGTCGCGCAGGCCAGACTCACGCAGGCCAAGCCTGCCAGAACTCGACGCATGACCCTTCCCCCCCCGGTCGGTAGCGTTGAAGCTTAGCCGGCGGCGGAAGCGAACCCAAAGTTGAGGCGTTCGGCAAGCGCTTTCGTGCGCAGAGCTTGGCTCCCTCGCAGCGCCCACGCGCTTGCGCTGAACGGCGCGGTTGCGCTCACGGCAGCTACGCGGTCCGCGTCGGCGGAAACTGCCGCCTCCTCCTGGCACGAAGCGCCGGCTCACACCATCAGCCTGAAAGATGCGCTCACCTACGCGCAGGCCCATCAGCCGTCGCTGCGGGCGGCGCTGGATCGGGTGAACGCGGCGCGGGCGGATGCCCAAGTTCCGCGTGCCGCTTGGCTGCCTCGAGCGGGCGGGGTGGCGGAGATTTTCGAGGGCACGACCAACAACACCACGGCTTCCTACGTGAACGTTCCCGACGTGGCGCTGCCCCGCATCGGAGCCACGCGGGCCACGGACACGGGTGCTTTGTCGCCGTCGCCATCGACTTTGGCGGCGGTTTCGGTCGACCAAGAGCTGTTCGATTTCGGTCGTATTGCCGCTCAGAGCGCGGCGGCCGATTTGGTGGTGAAGACGGTTTCGCAGCAGGCGGAGCTCGAGCGATTGGCGATCGCTTTGATGGTGAAGGAGTCGTATTTTGCGGTTCAGGGCGCGAAGGCCGTCTTGCGAGCCGCGCAGGATGGATACGAGCGGACCCGGATACATCGGGACTGGGCCGAGGCCGGCGTGAAGAGCGGCCTGTTCGCGCCCATCGAGCGAACCCGCGCTGAGGCAGATCTGGCACGCTTCGATGTCAACCGGATGCGCGCCGAAGGCGGCGTGGCGAGCACGCAGGCGGTGCTGGCGGCGGCGGTTGGCTCTCCCGAGCGGATGCTCGACGTGGAGGAGGCCGATATTGCCGTGCCGCCCTTGCCGCCGCTCAACCAGGCGTTTGCCGACGCTGCCGCTCACGACCCGGCGGTGCTGGCGGCTCGCGCGCAGCTCGAATCCGAGCAGGCCGTAACCCGCGCCATCGGCGCCGAGACCCGTCCCGACCTCTTGCTGGTAGGCGGTTTCTCGACCAGGGCCGGCGGTGCAACGCCCAGCACAGGCCCCGAGGCGCGTTTCGGAGGTTGGTTGCCGGACGTGCCCAACTGGGACGTGGGCGTCCTTCTTCATTGGCCGATTTACGACGGCGTGGTGTCGGCTCGTCAGCGTGCTTCGTCGGCTCGCGAGCGAGCCTTGCAAAGCGAGCTCGACTCCGTCCTTCAGCAGGAAGTCGCCGCCGTCGAGAACTCCTATGTTGATGCGCAAGTCGCGCGGGCTGCCCTCGATGCCCTGCAGCGATCGGTCGAGGCTGCTCGCGCTAACTACGCGCAGGCGGAAGCACGCTTCAAAGCCGGACTGGGCACCGCGCTCGAGCTGGCCGATGCCGAGTATTTGCGGACCGACGCCGAGATCCAACTCGCCGGCGGACGTTTCGCTTTGGCCCGTGCCCGCGCCGTGCTCGCCAAGTTACTTGCCGAGGAGTCCTAATGCGATCCGAGTCCCGCCACGACACCAAAGACGCTACGACAACCGAGCCGGCTCTTCGCCCATCTCGCAAAGTTCCCATCATCGTCGCCGTCGCGGTTGCGTCTACCGTCGTGCTCGGCGTGTTCATGGTCGGACGAGCCGGCGCACGCGTGAACAAGGTGGCGCTTGCGACACAAGCCAAAGGCGTCAGCACGGTCGCCGCGATCGCTGCGTCCTACAAACCCACGCGAAAATACGTCGGCACCCTTCTGCCGTGGGTGCAGGCCAAGATCGGCCCCCAGCTCATCTCGGCATACGTCGGCAGCGTGCTGGTGCGGCCGGGCGATCCGGTCAAACGCGGCCAAGTCATCGGAACGCTCGATTGCCGAAATGCTTCGGCCGCCAGCCAGGGCATCTCGGCGCAAGCGCGCGCCATCGAGGCGCAACAAGTGGCGGTGTCGCACGAAGCGGCGCGCATTGCTGAGCTGCAGACGGGCGGTTTTGCCTCCGCCAATGAAATCGAGCGCAAGCAGGCCGACAGCGCGAGCAAGCAGGCCGAGTTGATGTCGGCCAAGGCGCGATTGCAACGAGCGTCGCTGGAAGTGAACGACTGCGTGCTGCGCGCGCCGTTCGATGGCGAGGTCTCCGACCGCATGATGGATCCCGGCGCGTTTGCTCATCCCGGAGATCCCATCGCTTCGGTCGTGGATCGCTCGACCATCCGGGTTGCAGGGGACGTTCCCGAGGTCGACTTCGATCTAGTGGGTCCAGGCGTGACGGTCGACGTGCACGCGCTGGCTGTGGATGCCCACGTGACCGGAATCATCGCCCGTCGGTCGCCGGCCGCAGATGGGTCGACCCGGACCGTGCATTTCGAGGTGGACTTGGCCGATCCCAAGCGCCGCTTGCCGGTGGGGACTACCGCGGAGATCACGATCGCGGCAGGAGCGCCTGTCGAGGCGATCTCGATTCCCCTTACTTCTGCTGCTGTCAAGGGAAGCAAGGCGACCATCTTTATCGACGAGAACGGTCACGCGCGGCGGTTGGTGGTGGACGTGCTCGGCGAGCACCTGGGAAATCTCTTCATCGAGCCGAAACTGCGACCGGGGACGCTCGTCGTCACCGAAGGTCGCGCCCTGCTCAGGGACGGCGATGTCGTGGAGAGCAAGATCGAGCTTGCCATCCGGCAGACCGCAGCCCTGGCGGGAGTGGAGTCGGTGGCGAGCCCGACGGAGGCGAGGCCCAAGCAATGACGGCGCTCTCGCTGCGCAATCCCATCGCCATTCTCATGATCTGCGTGGGGTTGGTGGTGTTTGCCGTCGTGGTCACGCCGCGCATGAGCGTCGATACCTTTCCCGAGCTGACGCCGCCCGTGTTGGTGGTGGGCACGCTGGCGCCCGGGCTTGGCCCCAAGGACGTGGAAAAGACCATCACCTGGCGTATCGAAAAGTACGTCAGCGCGACGCCGGGAGTGGACCACGTGGAAAGCAACTCGCGCAACAACCTGAGCGTTGTCTTCGTGTGGCTCAAGTGGGGAACCGATCTGAATTCCGCGCAGACGCTCGTCCAGCAGCAGGTCGCGTTTGCCATGTCGGCCGTGCCCAAGTCTTTGGGCGTGCTACCGCCGTTCGTGCTTCAGTACGATCCGTCGAATGCGCCGGTCATTCAGGTCGCGGTGTCGGGCGGCGGACTGTCGGGGCCGCAGCTTTACGACTACGCGCTCAATTCCATCGAGCCGATCTTGGAGGGGATTTCGGGTGTCGCCAGCGCGGCGATCAACGGTGGTCGCCAGCGCCAGATCAACGTCATCGTGGATCCGGCACGTGCGCAGGCGCGCGGACTGACGTCGACCGATGTGGCGGCGGCGGTGGCGCAGTCGAACGCGTTGCTACCGTCCGGCGAGATGATCGCCTCGGCGTTCGACGCCAACGTGTACACCAACGCGGTCGCGCAACGGGTGAGCGACATCGGCGACGCCATGGTGAAGCTGCGCGGTGATAAGCCGGTGCTCATTCGCGACGTGGCCCGCATCGAAGACGGTGGTTCGCCGGAAACGCAAGCGGTTGCGGTGAACGGAAACGACGCCGTCTACTTGAATGTCCTTCGTATTCCCGGCGGCAATACTCTGGAGATCGTCGACGCCGTCAAGAAGATGGTGCGCGGGCTCAAGGATCTGCCGCCGGGTGTGCAAGTGACGCCGATCTTCGACCAGTCGACCTTCGTGCGCACGACGTACGACGGCCTAAGAAAAGAGGTGGTGCAGGCGCTCGTGCTCATTGCACTGGTCATCTTGCTATTTCTCCAGAGCGCGCGGGGCACGTTGATTGTGTCGGTCGCCATTCCGCTCTCCTTCGCGGCCACCCTGATTGTTCTCTACAGTGGCGGGAACACCTTGAACGCGTTCACCCTGGGCGGTCTGACCCTGGCGATGGGACGTTTGGTGGACGACGCCGTGGTCGTCCTTGAGTCCATCCACCGGCACCAGCGACAAGGACTGTCGCCGTATCAGGCGGCGCTGCAAGGAGCGAACGCAGTTGCCTTGCCGGTGCTGGCGTCGACGCTGACCACCATGGCGGTGCTCTTGCCAGTCGTATTACTTGCGGGGCTTGCCAAGAAGCTGTTCGTGCCGCTGGCCATCACGGTGGCGGTCAGCATGATCGCTTCGTACTTCGTCAGCATGTGCGTGACGCCGCTGGCGTGTCGGTATTTTCTCAAGCACGACCATCCGGGCCGGGTTGGGGGGGCCGTCGCCGGTTTCATCGATCGCGTGGCGGAAGGATATGCCTCGGCCTTGCGGCGTGCGCTTCCCTTCCGAGGAACCATCGTCGTCGCGGCGGCGATTCTGGTGGGCGCCAGCATCTGGATGGCCGGCAAGCTGCCGAGCACCTTCTTTCCCGAGATCGACGAATCCATGGAGCGCGTCTACGTGCGCCTCGCGCCCGGAACGTCGCTTG
>CAZTTW010000430.1:0-4822 GCA_964616265.1 uncultured Myxococcales bacterium
AGTGAACGTTGTATGGAGCTCTGTCGTGAAACCGTAGTTATGAGGTTTCTTGTTGTCGTCCGTCAGACCTTGGTCACCGAAGCCCTTGCCGTCGATAGGAAAGTACTCCTGGGCGTCGAATGTGTAGACCACTCCGGCGGCGTCCGGAACGAATTGAAAGGCCGCCAAGAAGGTCTCGTTTGTGCCAGGAACGTCGCGGTACCACTGGTCGAAGTTGGCTTGTCCCGTCGTGCACGCCGACGGAGTCTTCTCGTCATTCAGCGTGCACGCTTTGGTGTTGAGCGAAGTCGGGTCGTACACGGGCTTGCCGTCCGCGCCCAGGCTGGTCGTTACGATGCCGGTTTGGCCGGAGCCCTCAAATGTATTGAAATCCGGGTGGCCACCTGGATAGTCGGTGGGATCGTCGCCTCGCTTGAAATCGCGTACAACGCCAAACAGCACGTTGCCACAGTTGTTCCCGTTGCCTAAGTTGATGTTCGTCGAGGGGCTTCCGTCGGCGTTGAAGGTGATGGGTTGGCTGCTGGTGCTGTAGGCACCCGTCTCCGCCTGGATGGGCGGATCGAATCCGGCGGGTGGAAACGTGAGGGGCGCGCTGCCGCCACTTCCAGTCGCCCCGCCGGTCGCCGTGCCACTCGCGCCACCTGCACCAGGAATGATGACGACCAACGATGAGCCTCCCATCGAAGGCCCTCCTCCCTGATTTCCAGCTCCAACCGTACCCGGGTTGCTACTGCATGCAGCGAGGGCGATGACAGCTCCACCGCAAAGAAGGCCAGCACGGCCGAATGCCGATGCAGAACGTGTATCCATCTTAGACAGGTCTCCTCTCGACAAATCCGACGCAGGCAGACACCCAAAGCCTACTCCAAGGCCGAGCCGATGGCCGCGAAAATGCCATCGAGAGCTGCGCGCCTACAGGAGTCGGCCTATATTCCCGATGGGAAAAAGACTAAATGCCGCAGTGAACAGGGCTTGACGTTAGACTCTCGCAAGAGAACATAGAGCGGTGACGCATGCGATGTAGAGGATGCCGAAGAGAAATCGTAGGTGTCGGGAAACCGGCCATTCCGCCGGTCGTGCCTGCCGTGGTGGCGCTCGCCGGTTGTTTTGGCGGGCTCTGGTACCTCACCCTCAGCCAAAATCCCGCCAATCCCATGCCCAGCTGGAGCCCAGCGGTCGGCTGGGGCGTCGCCCTCGGCTCGCTGGCGCTGGCCGGGGCGTTGTCGTGGCTCGGCATGCTCCGACGCAGGTGTCCGGGATGCGGCTCCACGCAGATGCTCGATGCGATGGAAGAAGAAAGTCTCATCGCTTCCGAGCGGCTCGCGGCACAAGAAGCGGCGACGGCCGCCGCACGCGCCGAGGCGGGTGGCAAGCCGTCTGCCCAGATCGAGCAGGAATTGCGAGCGCGAATCGAGGCCGAGCTGCACGCGTCACATGCCAAGGAAGTAGCCGACCAACTCTCCGCTCAGGAGAAAGGGCTCCGCTTGGCGATCGAGCAGGATCTGCGAGGCCGCATCGCGCGCGAGCTGCGACCGCAAGTCGAGCACGATGTGCGAGCGAGCGTCGAGAAGGAGCTGCGCAAGAAGGTCGACGAGGAGCTGCAGGCGACGCAGGCGAAGATCGAAGCGAAGCTCAGGCCGGAGATCGAAAAGCAGCTGCGCCTGACCTTGGCCGTGCCAGCGGCGACCGTCACCCCAACGCCGGTTTCAAAGCCCGCGGCGACCGTCACGCCAACGCCGGTTTCAAAGCCACAGGCGACCGTTACCCCAACGCCGGTTTCAAAGCCAGAGGCGAGCGTCACCCCAACGCCGGTTTCCGTCACGCCGACGCCGGTTCCGCAGCCAGCGGCAACCGTCACGCCAACGCCGGTTTCAAAGCCACAGGCGACGCCAACGCCGATTCCGCAGCCCGCGGCGACTGCCACGCCAACGCCGGTTTCAAAACCCGAGGCGACGCCAACGCCCGTCTCGAAGCCCGCGGCGCCCCTCACGCCAACGCCGGTTTCGAAGCCAGCGGCAACCGTCACGCATACGCCTGGCCCGGTCTACCGAAAAGCCAAGCCCGTCTTGCCCCATGCCAAGACGGACACGGCGCCGCTGTCGCTGCGCTCGTCGAAGGCGGACACACCCTCGTCCTCGCAAGAGCCGAAGGGGCACCCCCCGGCGGCGGCCGCGACGGATGGGCACGAGCGCGCCAAACGCCGCGCGAGGGTCATTCTCTCCGATATGTCCTTGTACCACCGCGAAGCATTGCTGAAGGCGGCACACGCTGACGATGCGAAGGCAGAGCTCGGCGGGCTCTGGAAAGATGCCGTCCTTTCCTACCGTCAGGTAGCTCAACCCGACGCGGACAGCACCGCCAACTACTTGGAAGAAGAGTTAGAGAAGCATCTCAGTCAGTTGCGCAAGAGCTAAAAACCGCTAACCACCCGTGACCGCGATGGGCGTGTTGAACATGCCATTGAAGATGGTGATGGTGCCACCCGCGCTCGTGCTGAGAACCGCCGAGAAGGTTCCGGTGGGCATTCATGCTGCCGGGCATCCCTGCATTGGTGATCGTAATCGTGCACTCCTGAAGTATCTCCCGCGAAACGTGTCCGCTACGATCCGTTCGCCGTCTTCGTCGAGGCCGACGATTGCGCTGGCGGGATCGGCGCCCGCCAGCCCGGCAACTCGGTGCTGCCGGTGATCAGGCGAGCCGCACGCTCGTAGGTGAAGTAGGACCACGCCCACTGGAACATCACGAGAACGCGATTGCGAAATCCGATCAGAAAGAAAGCGTGAACGAACAGCCACGCCAGCCAGGCGATGAAGCCGGATAGGTGAACGCCTCGAATCGTGGCGACGCCCGCCGAGCGTCCGATGGTGGCCAGGCTGCCTTTGTCGACGTAATGAAACGGCCGCCTTGGCTTGCCCTTCAAGTCGGCGACGATGGCGCGCGCTACCGCGCGTCCCTGTTGCATTGCCACCGGGGCGACACCGGGCAGCCAGTTGGCAGCCTCGTCTTTCAAAGCGGATAGGTCGCCGATCACGAAGACTTCCGGGTGGCCGGTCACGCTGAGGTCGGGCTGGACCAGGACGCGGCCTGCACGATCGAGAGGCGCGCCTAGCTTTCTGCCCAAGGGCGAGGCTTGCACGCCCGCCGCCCACAGGGTGACGGTGGCGTCGATGCGTTCGCCGCCGACGACGACAGCGCCCGGCTCGACGCTTGTCACCTGCGCCGAGGTTCGGACCTCGACGCCCAGCCGCCGCAGCTGCCTCTCGGCGCTGCGGGACAGATCGTCGGAATAGGCCGGCAAGACGCGCGGACCGCCTTCGAGCAACAGAACCCGTGTCCGTGCTGGATCGATGGCGCGGAACTCTTGCTTGAGGACTTTGCGCGCGATCTCGGCCAAGGTGCCGGCCAGCTCGACGCCGGTCGGTCCCGCGCCGACAATCACGAATGAAAGCGGCTGGGTTCGATCTTTCTCGGCGGCGCTTCTCTCCGCCAGCTCGAACGCAAGCAGGACGCGGCGACGCATCTCGAGCGCGTCCTCGATGGTCTTCAGCCCGGGCGCCAGCGTCGACCATTCCTCGTGACCGAAATACGCATGACTGGCCCCGGCCGCGAGCACCAGGTAGTCGTAAGGCACTTCGAACGAATCCGCGACCACTTTGCGATCCGCCAGTCGGATGTCGTCCACGTTTCCCAGCAGAACCTCGACGGCGTCACCCCGCAGGATCCAGCGAATAGGCGCCGCGATTTCCGCGGGTGAAATGCCCGCCGTCGCGACCTGGTACAGCAGGGGCTGGAACGTGTGATGATTCTTGCGGTCGATGAGCATGACCGAGACGGATTGCCGCGCCAATTTGCGCACGACCTGCAACCCGCCGAACCCGGCGCCGACGACGACAACGCGTGGCCTTGCGTTGACTTGCATAGCGCGCTTCAAGCGTAGCAAGGTTCCGGCCAAAGAGCTGGCTGTCACGCTCGAGCGCCGAGCGAGCCCTCCATAAGGCACGAGCGCGGCTGCTGGGCAACCGCGCTCGCATCTCGCCTTATGGAACGATGTCCGGGCTGGCCTAGCCGACTACCCTTCTACCTTGCAGTTGCTGGGCGTGGCGACCTCGACCTCGTCTGGATTCGACCAGGCGCCCGTGGTCAGCCAACGCACGCGCACGCCGCCGACCTTGCCAACGATCTTCAAGGTGCACTTGGCGGTGAAACGCTTGAGCTGATCGCGTGGTTTCTCGGGCGGCTCGGCCTTGTAGCGCTCTTGCAGCGCCGTTTGCATGAAGAGGCCGGGGATCAGATACAGGTGCCGATCGGTCGTGTAGAACGGCTTGAGCTTGTTCTGCTCGTCGCCCTTCCACGCCAAGTTCTCGTCGGTGAAACCGCAATGGTAGGGCTCGACGCCCTTGGCGGCAGAGCAATCGACGTCGGCGCGATCCGAGGTCAGCAGGGTGATGTCGGCGGCAACCTCGCCCGATAGCGAGGGAGCGCCGGGCGTGCGCTGCATGGCCAAAGCGGCGCCTACGATCACGACGGCGCCGACGCCGAGGCCAATGAAGACGCGGCGACGAGAAGCAGCGGGCGACGGCTGGGCCGCGCCGGCGCTACCACCCTGCCCTGCTTGGGGCGATCCACTTTGTGGCACGGAGCTAGTTTGCTTGTCCTGTTCGCTCTCCACGTTGCGTCCTTTCGCTAACAGTTGCTGCAGCCGCCTGACTAACCGGCGCCTATGGCGCATTCGTTCGGTGCGGACGGCGGACCACCGCACCCGGCCGTTAGGGTACATAGGGAAGACGATTTTGGGAATGGTAACGTACAAACGAGATACGCT
>CAZTTW010000431.1:0-4819 GCA_964616265.1 uncultured Myxococcales bacterium
TGTCCGGCGTGTTCCAGAAGATGGCGCGCATGGCGCGCGACGTGGGACGCAAGGCTGGCAAGCAAGTGCGCGTGATCCTGTCGGGCGAGCAGACCGAGATGGATCGCAGCATGGTGGAGCAGATCTCGGATCCGCTGGTGCACATGATCCGCAATTCCATCGATCACGGCATCGAGCCACCGGACGTGCGGCACAAGTTGGGCAAGCCCGAGGAAGGCAAGGTACGCCTGTCGGCCTACCACGAAGGCGGGCACGTGGTCATTGAGATTGCAGACGACGGGCGCGGACTCAATCGCGAGGCAATTCTCAAGAAGGCCATCGCGCAGGGATTGATCAGCGCGACGGACACGTTGCCCGAAGACGAGATCAATGCGCTCATCTTCGCGCCAGGCTTTTCGACCGCCGAAAAAGTGACCGACATTTCCGGCCGCGGCGTCGGCATGGACGTGGTCCGGCGGAACATCGATGCCATGCGGGGACGGGTGACGATCAAGTCCGTTCCTGGGCAAGGCACGACCTTCAAGATCACGCTGCCCCTGACCCTGGCCATCATCGACGGCATGCTGGTAGCCTGCGGAAAAGAGCGCTACATCATTCCGACGCTGTCGATCATCGAGTCTATCCAGCCCGAGGCCGCGATGCTGGTGACCCAGGGCGGGAGCAACGAAATGCTCAACATGCGCGGGAATATCCTGCCACTTCTGCGCATGGATCGCCTATTGGGCGCCAAGGATGCAATTCAGGATCCCAGCAAGGGTCTCGTCGTCATCATCGAAGGCTCGGGCCGTCGCGTGGGTCTGCTGGTCGATGAGGTGATCGCGCAGCAACAGGTCGTCATCAAGAATATGGGCGAAGGCGTGGGCGAAGTCCCCTTCGTATCGGGCGCCGCGATTCTGTCCGACGGACGGGTGGGCTTGATCGTCAACGTCGAAGGGATCGTTTCACTGATTGTCGAAAGAAGGCACCGGGGTTTTGCTGGCGAGGGATCGCCAGCGTCCGCTGGAGCCGCGAGCGGAACAGACTAATTCCGAGAAAAGAGGCGCGAGCGTGAATAGCCAAGGCGAAAAGCAGGAGAGAACACTGATCGAGGGAGCCGCTGCGGTGGGCGAGCAGCTTGCCGGCAAGTACATGACCTTCAAGCTAGCGAATGAGGAATACGGCCTGGAGATCCTGAAGGTGCGAGAGATCATCGGCCTCATGGACATCACTCGCGTGCCCTGCACGCAGGAGTTCATGAGCGGCGTGATCAATCTGCGCGGCAAGGTGATTCCGGTCATCGACTTGCGCTTGAAGTTCGGCATGGAGCGCTGCCAAGTCACGGAGCAGACCGTGATCATCGTGGTGCAATACAGCCTGCACGGCCGCAACATGACCATGGGCCTCTTGGTGGACCAGGTGCTGGAAGTACTGTCCATCGAAGCGGCAGCGATCGAGCCGCCGCCGGAGTTTGGCAGCAGCACTCTGCGCAGCGACTTCATTCTGGGCATCGGCAAGGCCGAAAAGCGCGTGATCTTCTTGCTCGATATCGGGCGGATTTTGAATGCCGAAGAAGCGGGCGCCGTGGCCGAGGCCACGGTCGCGAGCTGACGGCGCAGCTAATGAATTTTGATTCTTAAGGATTAGGAAAGGAACAGGACCATGTTCAAGAAGACGAAAGTTACGACGTTGGTGACGATGGCACTAGCCGCTATGGCGCTTCTGATTGCGGCCATGGGAATCCAAGGGGCGCGCACCATAAGGCAGATCGACGACTCCTACACTCTTCTGTACGACCAGAACACTGTGGGACTGAAGCAGGCAGGCGACGCCGTCACGTTCTACTATCGGGCATGGACCAACATCGAAGAGGCCCTCACTCTTACCGACGCGAGGGACCAGCAAGCCGGGCTAGAATGGGCTGAAAAGCTGGTTGCCCAATCCGAGGCGGCGCTCGCGAATTTCGACAAGGCAGTCAAGCTTCCAGCGCTTCGGGCGGCGCTTGTGGAATTCAAACCGATTCACGAAAAGGGAATCAGCGAATTGAAACAGATGCTCGCCGATGCTCGCAGGGGACAAGTCCAGGCAGTGCTGAAGGCGCTCAGCGAAGGCAAGCTGCAACGCGATCGGCGAGCTGTGGGCGCTGCCGCAGAGAAGTTAACCCAATTGCTCGACGAACGAGCGGCCAAGCGTTCGGAGGACAATAGTGCCGATTCGAACGCATCCATTCGTACGACCTGGGGATTCTTGGGAGCGGCCATGCTGCTCGCCCTCGCCCTGGGATTCCTGCTGTTCAAGCGCGCGAGTGGACTGTTTGGCCAACTCAACAGTGAGACCGAGCGTCTGGCCTCGGCCGCCGTAGAGGGCAAGCTGCAGACTCGCGCCGACACTTCGGATGCCTACCCGGAATGCCGACCAATCATGGAAGGCTTCAACAAGATCCTCGATGCGGTCATCAACCCACTCAACGTGACGGCGAAGTACGTGGACAGTATCTCCAAGGGAGATATTCCAGAAAAGATCACCGACACCTACAATGGTGACTTCAACGTTATCAAGACCAACCTCAATGCCTGCATCGACCAGCTGAGCAGCCTCATCCGCGAGATGAATCGCATGAGCACCGAGCACGATCGCGGCGACATCGACGTCGTCATCCCGGCCGACAAGTTCCACGGCGCCTACCAGACCATGGCCACGGGCGTGAACACCATGGTGAACGGTCACATCGCGGTCAAGAAGAAGGCCATGGCCTGCATCGCCGAGTTCGGCAAGGGGAACTTCGAAGCAACTCTGGAAAAGTTCCCGGGCAAGAAGGTGTTCATCAATGACACCATCGAGCAGCTACGCACCAATCTGAAGACGTTCATCGCCGAGATGGCTCGCATGAGCACGGAACACGACAAGGGCGATATCGATGTCAGCATCCCAGTGGACAAATTCCAGGGTTCGTACCAGACCATGGCCACGGGCGTGAACACGATGGTGATGGGCCACATCGCGGTCAAGAAGAAGGCGATGGCCTGCCTCGCCGAGTTCGGCAGGGGAAATTTCGAGGCACCCCTGGAAAAGTTCCCAGGCAAGAAGTCCTTCATCAACGACACCATCGAGCAGGTTCGCGCCAATTTGAAGGCGCTCATCGCCGACGCCGGCATGCTGTCGCGTGCGGCCGTAGACGGCAAGTTGGCCACGCGGGCCGACGCCTCCAAGCACCAGGGCGACTTCCGCAAGATTGTCCAGGGTGTGAACGACACACTCGACGCGGTCATCGGGCCGCTCAATGTGTCTGCGAAGTACGTGGACCAAATCTCGAAGGGCGACATCCCTGCGAAGATTACGGACACCTACAACGGGGACTTCAACACCATCAAGAACAACCTCAACCAGTGTATCGATGCCGTCAACGCGCTGGTGGCGGATGCCTCAATGCTGGCCAAGGCTGCGGTGGAGGGAAAGCTGGCCACGAGAGCCGACGCCTCGAAGCACTTCGGCGACTATCGCAAGGTCGTGCAAGGCGTGAACGACACCCTGGACTCGGTCATCGGACCACTCAACGTGTCAGCCAGGTACGTGGACCAAATCTCGAAAGGCAATATCCCGGCGAAGATCACGGACACCTACAACGGAGACTTCAACACCATCAAGAACAACCTCAACCAGTGCATCGATGCTGTGAACATGCTGGTTGCGGATGCCGCCATGCTGGCCAAGGCCGCGGTGGATGGCAAGCTGGCGACGCGAGCCGATGCTTCCAAGCACTTCGGCGATTATCGCAAGGTCGTGCAGGGTGTGAACGACACCCTGGACTCGGTCATTGGACCACTCAATGTATCTGCCAGGTATGTTGACCAAATCTCGAAGGGCGAGATCCCGGCAAAGATCACGGACACCTACAACGGGGACTTCAACACCATCAAGAACAACCTCAACCAGTGCATCGATGCAGTCAACATGCTGGTTGCGGATGCTGTCATGCTCTCCAAAGCCGCAGTAGACGGAAAGCTAGCCACCAGGGCGGATGCCTCGAAACACCATGGCGACTACCGCAAGGTCGTTCAGGGCGTGAACGACACCCTGGACGCGGTCATCGGGCCACTCAACGTGACGGCCAAGTACGTGGACAGCATCTCGAAGGGTGAAATTCCGGCGAAGATCGTCGACAACTACAATGGCGACTTCAACCTCATCAAGAACAATCTCAACCAATGCATCGAAGCAGTGAATATGCTGGTTGGCGATGCTCTGATGCTTGCCCAGGCGGCGGTCGAAGGTAAACTGACCACGCGCGCCGATGCGACGAAACATTCGGGCGATTTCAAACGGATCGTTCAGGGCGTCAACCAGACTCTCGACGCCATCCTCGAACCCATCAATGAAGCGGCCGGCGTGCTTGAAAAGCTGTCCCAGCGCGATCTACGCGTCCGCGTGAAGGGCAACTACAACGGCGACCACGCCAAGATCAAGGAATCGGTCAACGCCACGGGTGAGGCTCTTCACGACGCGCTCCTGCGGGTCGCGGTTGCAGTGGACCAAGTGTCCTCGGCGTCCGGACAGATCGCTTCGTCCAGTCAGAGCGTGGCCGACGGCGCCTCGCAACAGGCGAGCGCCCTGGAAGAAACCTCGTCCAGCCTCGAGTCCATGAGTGCCATGACCAAACGTTCTGCTGACAACGCCCAACAAGCCAACGGCCTGGCCCAGACAGCCAAGGGCGCGGCGACCGAGGGCGCATCGGCGATGGAACAAATGGGCACGGCCATGACCAAGATCCGGGCATCCGCCGAAGGGACGTCGCAGATCATCAAGGACATCAACGAAATCGCCTTCCAGACCAACTTGCTCGCCT
>CAZTTW010000432.1:0-4803 GCA_964616265.1 uncultured Myxococcales bacterium
GCAAGAGCGACCTCGTCACGATTGGCAACAATGGTGATATTACCGTCAACGAAAGCCTGGTCTTCGAGTACAACTCGCACGCCATCAAGAAGCAGGCGCGACCATTTCTCGATTCCCTGGCCAAGGCGCTCGGCAATGTGCTGGCGGACGCCGAGATCCGCGACACCATCGACACCATCGTCATTCAGGGCCACACCGACGATCGCGGCTCGGCGACGTTCAACTGGGACTTGTCCGCCAAGCGGGCCACCGCCGTGCTCGACTATCTTTTCCAGACCAACAAGACCTTGGCCGAGAGCTACGGCAGCTTCTTCGCAGCCAGCGCCTATTCCAAGTTCCGACCCATCGCGACCGACCAAACCGAGGCCGCCTATCAGCAGAATCGCCGCATCGAGATTTCGGTGGTGCCGAAAGACACCAACGTACGTCGCGTGATCGAAGAGTACATGCAGAAGAGCGCGCCACCGCCACCGTCGGTCCAGCCGTCGGCGGCGCCCTAGAGGTAGAAATGCCAGCGTCCGGCGCGATCTCGCCATGAATTGGGATGCCGTCTTCAGCAGCTTTGCCTTGGTCGCCGCGAGCGAAATGGGCGACAAGACCCAGCTGCTCGCATTTTCGCTGGCCAGTCGCTTTCGCCGGCCGTGGACGGTCATGGGGGGAATTCTCGTGGCGACGCTTGCAAACCATGCCTTGGCGGCGTCGGTGGGGTCGTGGATCTCGGCGCACGTTCCCGCCCGCACGATGGCAGGCATTCTGGCAGCGACGTTCATCGGATTCGGCATTTGGACGTTGCGACCCGACACCCTCGACGACGACGAGGGCAAGCCGTCGCGATTCGGGCCGCTCGTGACCACAGCCGTGCTGTTTTTCCTGGCCGAGATGGGCGACAAAACGCAGTTCGCGACGGTCGCGCTGGGCGCTCGTTTTCACAGTGCTCTCACGGTCACGCTCGGAACGACGCTCGGCATGCTTGCCACCGATGGGCTGGCGGTCTTTGTCGGCGACCGCTTGGCCCATAAGGTCCAAGGCCGCTGGGTGCGCATCGTCGCGGCCTGCTTGTTCTTCGTCTTCGGGATCGCGTCCGCGTGGAAGGCGCTGCACGCAGGCTAGAAGCGCGCGCAGATCGCAACGAGTGCTGCAATTGCCTTTTCATCGCGGGCGAACTCGCACAGTCGCATCTGACGATTCGCAAAGTACTTGCCTGTCATTCCCGCCACGGAGGGATCGGTGGCGAGCCACACCGGAGTGTCAGCCGCCTCTTCGGGAGATTGGGATCCGCCGAACCCGAGCGCATTCGAGAGCGTCGAGCTCGCGTCGCCGGGATGGCAAGAGTCGATGGTTATTTTATTCGCAGAAAGGTGCTTGGCGAAGGCGACGGTCAACATACGATTGGCTTGCTTCGACTGCCGATAGGCCGTGTTGTTATCGTAGGCTCGGCGCTTGAATTCGAGGTCGTCGAGGTCCAGATCTCCCGCCCAGTAGCTAGCGACATTCACAATACGAGCGGGTGCTGCACTCGCTACACTCCTGAGATGAGGGGGCTATCCGTGTGTCGCTCGTCGTCGCGTCGCTCGACCATGGAACGAAGCATAGCATCGTCCCATGCGAGTACCGGCGAGATCCTGCCAAGGTAATATTACGTGAACTGGACGGATCGTCGCGTGAATGCACCATCCATCCAGAAACCGGTGATGGGGAAACTGACGACGTGGCTGCCCTCGCTCGCGGCGCCGGCCGCAACCAAGAGCGGTGCATAGTGCTCCCACGTGGGAAGCGCGGTCGCCGCTGCTGGCGCACGCGTTTGAAATTCCTTCAAAGCATCGACGTCGAATCGACCGATGCTCTCTTCGGCCCACGCATCGAATTCCTTCGCCCATGTCGGGACTCCAGGTCGAAAGGCGTAGCGCATGTTGTGCGTGAGGAAGCCGCTGCCGAAGATGAGCACGCCCTCCGAGCGCAGTGGAGCGAGCGCACGTCCAAGCTCGACCAGACGCTTCGGATCGAGGGTCAGCAGCGACAGTTGCAACACCGGTACCTCGGCGTTCGGATACATGGGCACGAGCGGCACATAGGCGCCATGATCCAAACCTCGGTCGCCATCGTCCGCGACGGGAATCGCCTGGGCCTTCAGCAGTGACCGAATGCGCACTGCCAGCTCAGGAGCGCCGGGTGCCGGATACTTGGTCTGGTAGTACGACTCGGGAAACCCGTAGAAATCGTACACGAGCGGAACGGTTCGCGTCGCGCCCAGCGTGGCGGCCGGCTCTTCCCAATGCGCCGAAATCACGAGCACGGCCTTGGGCCTGGGCATGGCTTGCGCCCAGCCAGCGAGCTCGGCCATCCAGGGCTTGTCATCAAGAAGAATGGGCGCACCGTGTGCAGCGAAGATGACGGGCATGGTGCTCGGGTGAGTATCGTTGGGATCGGTCATCGGTGGTTGGTCCTTTCGCCGACACGCCAGTGCCGCACTTACCGACGCGAAAGCACGCAGACATTCCCTTCGATTCATGAATCCGTCAAGCGTAGCAAGAATCAGAAGCGGCGCTGCCAGCCGGTTCCGGGTAACAGCGGGGACAGATCCGTTTCTACTGCGTAACATGGCCTTCGGCAAACCCGCGTACCCACAGTCGACGACTCGCATCCCGGCTTGGCTTCTGGCGTGCATTACCTCCTGCAGTCCAACAACGTTGCCAACCCAAGCCGGAGTCCAAGCATGAAATCCGCTCATCACAAGACAAGGTATCGTGTCGAAGAATTGGTAACAGCTGCTTACGCGGCCGCTCGACGAGTGACCCACGACCGCGCGCTCGCAACCATCCTTGTAAGCAAGATTCTCGAGTACTGGCTGGCCAATTCGGACCGACCGGAGCTCCTCAAACAGATTCGCTCTGTCTCTTGGTAAGCAGTTTGGCAGTGAGGGAGTTCTGGTCTTGCTCTTGCAAAACTGCGAAGGCGTTCAAACAGCCCACAGACTTGCAATTCCAGGAGGACAACATCATGCCGAATAGCAATCGAGGTTTTGCTGCAATGGATCCCGAGGAACAGCGCCGCATCGCCAGCAAAGGCGGCCGCGCTGCGCACGAGTCGGGACACGCTCACGAATGGGACTCGGAGGAGGCCACCGAGGCCGGTCGTCGTGGTGGATTGGCGTCGCACGGCGAACGTGCGGCATTTCATCACGACACCGCGGCTCATCACCATACTCAAGCGGCCCGCTACCACGAAAACGGAGACCATGACCGCGCCGATCTGCACGCTGAGCACGCTCGTCACCACGGCCGTCAGGCCGACGAGGCTGCCGACCGAGCGCGTACCAGCACCAGAAGCAATCGCGGCTTCGCCTCGATGGATCCGGAACGGCAGCGAGAGATGGCTTCCGAAAGTGGAAGCACGGCGCACGGCGGACGCCTTGAGACCGAGGGCGAACGCGAGGACGAATACCAGACAAGCGGCCGCAACGGCGGATCGCGAGGTGGTAGCCGCGACCAGCATCAGGAAACCGGTCGGCGTGGCTCCGAGAGCCGCGGGGGCCGCGAAGAACCGGAACGCGAGCGAAGCTGAGCTCGCTTGGTTGAATTGAGTCGGGCGTTCTTCCTAGAGAAAAAATTACTCGGGACCGGTGTAGCGGCGACGCGAGCAATCGGTCGGCCGCCGACCTGCACCTTGCCCGCCATCGTCGAAAGGAAAGGTCACGTCACATGCATCTTCTCTGGTCTTTGATTGTTGGGCTAATAGTCGGAGCGTTGGCGAAGCTTCTTATGCCGGGACGAGATCCCGGCGGCATCATCGTCACGATGCTGCTCGGTATCGCCGGATCGGTCGTAGCTCGACTCCTGGGGCACGCCATCGGCCTTTACCGTCAGGGCGACAACGGGCCAGGAATTATCGCATCGGTGATCGGAGCGGTGATTCTGCTCGCCATCTACCGCGTGGTCATCGGACGACGGCACGCGCTCTAGAGCATCGACTGAAGGCCGCCACAGCAGCCTGAGCCTGCGGTTGGTTGAGCGGCGCTTGACTGTCGCGCCGATTTCAATCAGTATGAGTATCCTCATGTTCCTGCTCCACACCCCCACGATGCACGAATGGCGCGTAAATCGCGCTATGAAGTCCATGGTGGGGAGTGTGTACGACCGCTGAGCAGAGCCGTCCCACCCTCCCCCGCTGAAAGGGAGAGGGTACGCGGTCTAGCTCGCTCCTGATTGGCAAACCAGGAGCAAGCAATGTCCGCCTACGACGAAGAAGACAGTCTCGACGACAGACAACGATGGTCGCCAGCAACTCGGAACACGCTTCCGAGCGCGAAGGTGGCAGCGCCGGCGCAAACGCGCTGGATGTCCAGGCCGTTTCTTCGCTTGTTGGCGACCAACATGGCGTTTGGCTTTTCCGTTTCGACATTCTATCTCTTGCCCAAGCACTTGACGGTCACGTATGCGGCCACGCCAGGCACGCTCGGTGCCGTCATGGGCATCTTCGGGCTCACCTGCGTGCTGGTCGTGCCCTGGCTCGGTCGCGCCGTCAACTGGATCGGACTCGTGCGAACGCTCTGCCTGACGCAAATTCTGATGGCGGCGGCGTCGTTCGCGTTCGCGTCTCTGCACAGCGTGGGTGCGGCCATGCTGGCGCTGCGCACGCTGCAGGGGCTGGCGACCGCAGGTTATATGACTGCCGGACTTGCGCTGGTGTGCGAGCTGGCTCCGCCTGTACGACTGGTACAAGCCATGGGGCTTGGCGGAGCCGCGAGCCTCATCATGAGCGCGATTGCACCCGCCGTCGCCGAACCCATTGGCGCGCGCTGGGGCT
>CAZTTW010000433.1:0-4780 GCA_964616265.1 uncultured Myxococcales bacterium
GGCGCCCGGGTCGCCGGCGGTGCTGGACGTCGATGTGGTTGCCCAAAGGGTCTCGTGGTTCCCGTCGACGACGCCGGTCAGGTTGCGCAAGCCGACCGTCGTGACGTCGGGGTACGGTCCATCGTAACCGTTCAAATTGCTGTCCACTGTCCCGATCAAACCGTTGGTGAGCACATAGTCGAGCTGCCAAACGCCGCCAACCAGACTCCACTTCTCGAGTCCGGCGTGGCTCGCCTGATCGAGCGTGTTGCCCGAGCCTTCGTCGGTCACGTACATGGTCGTGGCGTTCGCGAAGAACACGGCGAAGGGCGTGAAGTTCCCGCCGGTTGCTTTGGCCGAGTCCGTCGGGAAACCGGGGACGATGCTGATCGTGGTCGCGGGCGCCTGGGCCACTGTCGGCAGCGTGCTGATGGTGTAGACGGTCTGGATGCCGTTGCTGCCGCTGCCCTTCGTGAAATACAGGGCGCCGCCGAATTCAGTCACGCCTCGGTAGTTGTTGTCCTTGCCGGGCTTGTCGGGCTTGGCGGTGCCGAACTGGTATTGGATGAGAGGGTCCACCTGTGCGGAATTGTTGGCCGGGATCGCCACACTCGACATGAGAGCGTTGATCGGGTTCACGACCTCGAGGCCCGTCGTTTCGGTCACGTCCGGAGTGGTGCCGTTCGGTCCAAAGGTCGAGGCATTGCCGTTGTTGGCGTTGCCGACGGTGTAGTAGAGACCGTTCGATCCCAGCAGCGCCGAACGGCCGTTGTTGCCCCCATAGTTGATCGTTGGGGTATAGGTGAACTGCCCGTGGGTGTTCATCGAGACGATGGTGCGGGCAAACGCATAATTCGCCCCGAAGGCAAAGGTTACGGGGTTCGTCGGATCCTGCCCCGCGACTGCGTCGGAGTTCGACACGTCAAGCGCGCCGACTCCAGCGCCAGCATAGCCGATGAAGACGAGATGGGGACCGTCTGAATCGCTCGTGACGTGCAGACCTAGTTCGGACTTTGAGGGAAAGCTCGTGACCACTTGATCGGCCGGAACCGACACGGTGGTGAACACATGACCACTGTGCGGCTCGATGGCGGTCAACTGGATGGGAGAGGTCACGCCAAAGCTGGCATCGACACTCTCGTTGTTCCAGACCTGAAGATAGTTGTTGTCCGCGACCGCAGCCGCGGTGGCCTTGGCCGAGCCGGCAAGCTTCGACCCGACGGTCAGCGACGCAACGGCGCCCTGCGATCGATCGTAAGTGCTGCTGCTGATGATGAGCGAATTGGGCTTGAGAATTGGTTGGTCGTCGCCCTTGGTGCAGATCTCCTTGCCGGAATGGGTGTCGCCCACGTGCAGAACCGGATCGACCTTGGAATCGTCGTCGATCGACTCCCCGAATGCCCGGGCTTCCGTGGTCTGCGAGGTGTCGGTGGGGCTGATGCCGTTGCCGGCGTTGATGAAGGTGCCGTTGCCGGCAAGAACAGCGCTGCCGGTGGCAAGCAGTCCGGCGCCGAGAAGGGTCGAGAGGGTCAGTTTGCGCATGGGTATCTCCTCTGAGTTACGTTGGGACGGGCCGGAAGCTTGGGCGCAGTTCGAGGCGAAGCCCGCGACGGTTCGGTGTCGGTTGGGTCAAACGCCCTCAACATGTGAGCGCGGGTCCGATCTGCCTGTAACCTTTCCGCGGCCAGAGTCATCGCGTCAGGTCAGCCCGCTGCGGTCGGGTCGGACTCAAAGGCCAGCCCGACTTTTTTTGCCACCACCTCGACCGTGGCAGCATCCGATAACTGCCAGCAAACTCGGAAATCCTTTTCGGACCAAACGGAACCGGTTTCTCATTCCACTGAAGGGAGGCCCAGCATGTCAGACCTACGAACCAGCTACATGGGGATCGCGCTCAAAAACCCCATCATGGTCGGCTCATCGCCGCTATCGACTCGTGTCGACACCATCAAGGCGATGGAGGCGGCGGGGGCGTCGGCGGTGGTTTTGAAATCCCTGTTCGAAGAGCAAGTCCGCATCGACGCGGAAGCTTTCGAGCGCGACCTGGGCGAGCACGCGAACATTTCCGCGGAAGCCATCTCGATGTTTCCCCGCCTTCAGCACGCCGGAACGCGGACGCACGTCTACTGGGTTTCCGAGGCGCGCAAAGCGGTCTCCATCCCGCTCATCGCGAGCATCAACTGCGTGACCAAGGTCGAGTGGGCGGAATACGCCAAAGCCCTCGAAGGCGCGGGCGTCAACGGGATCGAGCTCAATTTGTATTCGCCGGTGAACGATCCGGCGGTGACCGCAGCGGACGTCGAGAACCGCGAGCTGGACATCCTCAATGAGGTTCGCAACGCCGTGCGCGTCCCCATCGGGGTGAAGCTGCATCCTTTCTACACGAACCTATTCAATGTCGTGGCCAAGTTCGAAGAGGCCGGCGCCGACGGGTTCGTGATGTTCAATCGCCTCTTCCAGCCCGACATCGACGTGGATGCCGAGGTCAAGAAGGCGCGCTACCAGGAAACCGAATCGCGCGATTCCCTTTTGCCGATGCGCTGGGTTGCGCTTCTGGCGAATCGCGTGCGCTCGGGCATCGCCGCCAGCACGGGTGTCAGCAGTGGTCGGGACGTTGCGAAGATGCTTCTGGCCGGAGCGCGGGCCACGCAGGTGGTCGGCGTCCTACTTCGAGAGAAGCCGGCGTACATCGCCACCATGCTGACCGATCTGGACGCCTGGATGACCAGCCACAACTACAAGAATGTCGAAGATTTCCGAGGAAAACTTGCTCGCGTCAATCCGAACGACGCTTGGGGGTTCGAGACAAGCCAATATGTTGAAGGTCTTCTCGGTCTCGGTTGAAACGTTTCGCTCGTCAGAGCGTCCAAGGAGTTGCTCCTGTAACTAGGTGGAAGTGGGGGGCCCTCCGCACTTGGCATCCGTTTGGTCCACGGAAGAGAGCCTGCTGAGTGCGGAGGGCCAATTTATTTAGAGAAGCGACGTAGGCGCACCCCCGCGCAGCGTTCGTTGGAGCAGTACTGCAAGTGCTCGGGTGTATCGGCGAATTGCGCCAGACACGACGGACAGTAGGTTTGCACGCGGGTACTCTCGCGCGGCGGCTCGCTCAGCAGATCGGCGACTTGGATGGTCTTCTTTTGCAGAACGCGCACGATGCGCTCCCGGTTCTCGGCGCGCCACCAGGCCAGGGCGTCGTCGGGGCGCGGTTCCGTGGCCACGAGCAGCGGGCGGACGTATGTCGAAAGGTCTTTCGGCATAAGGAGCGCCGCGGCCACCGCGAGTGGCTCCAGGTCGGCCCAGGCTTCTCGCGCCAGCATGTCCACGGCGCGGACGCCGGAAATCGGCGAGAGAAATGCTACCCAGCGCTTGGATCGATCGGGTTTGGCGCCAGCGGGAAGCCAGGCGACATTGCGCAAGCAGAGCGCAAAGGCGACGGAATTCGCCGGCCAAAGCACGAGCGAAAGCACCGCGACCAGCAGTAGATGGGCGATACTGCGACTGAGCAGCGCCACGCCGAGCCCGCCGAAAAGAGACAGCCAGAGGGCATTCGAGAGCACGCGTACCACCCGAACCGTCTTGGCGAACTGCCGCTGGCGATTTTTGGGCAGCTCGACGTCGTAGCGGCGGTCGAGGAACTTGCGCAGCTCCGCCTCCCGCTTCTTGGGTGGCGACGTGCGCACGTTTTCCAGCAACGCGGCCAGTGCGGTGGCCGCGTTGTGGGATGAGGTGCTGATGGAAAGACTGTTCGCTTCGATGCGGTGGCCGCGTGCCCGCACCGGCCCAAGGGCATCCCAGGCGATGTGCCGTTGATCTGTCTCGCTCAGAGTGACGCCCAGCGGATCCAGCGCGAACGGCAACGGCTCGGCGAACCAGGGAGATGCAAGCGGCGGCCACGGCTTGCCGAGCACGACGGCGAGCGACCATCCGGAATTGGGCCGAAAGGCTGCGCGCGCTCGCCAGCGCCGGGCCCAGGTGTAAAAGCCCACGCTCCGGCGAGGTACCCAAGCCAGGCACTCGAAGAGATAGAGGACCAGAAAGACGAGGTACAGCTCACCGAGGTCGGTCAAGCGCGGGTCCCGTGTCGCCGACTCGACTAGCCCTGCTGTCGGTTCGTCGGGGCCGTCGGCGCTGCCGGTGGCGGCTGGTTTTCTTTCTTCTTGTTGCCGAAAATCAAACCTTTGATGGCGGCGGCCAGACCGGCGAAGCCAAGGATGACGAGCTTCCACAGCTTGCCCAGACTTGCTGCGATCTTACCGAGAAAGCCGAGCTTCGCCGCCACTCCGACCGCGCCGCCCACGACCAACGCCGAAAGACCGTACTTGGCAATCTTGTCGCCCGATCTCCACTCGGAGTATTTGTGTCCCTGGCTGTACGTGAAGCCTTTCAGGATCGTCTTCACCGACGCTAGGGTCTTGTCCAGCGCCTCGGGCGCGACGAGCAAGTTGGCGCTCATGACGCCGCCGCGGCCGAGGATGCGGGTATTGTAATTGACGATGTCGTGGCCCTGCGACTGGCCCTTGATGCACCACTCGAGGTTGTTGGTTTCCTTGTTGTAGAACGGGGCCGTGTGCCAGCCCACGAGGGTGATCGGCGCCCAGCCACGCTTCTTGCGTTCTTCGTTGCCGGCCTCGTTGCCTTCGCGCAGCGATTCGAGCATGGCGTTGCTGTCGAGCTTCTCCTTGTCGGCGTCTTTGACGTAGCCGATCTCTTCGAACTCGAAGATGACGAACCAGTCGAGGGAGTCGTTGGTCAGCAGACCAAGCTCGCTGCCGCTGGTCGGGTTGTGCATCACTTCCAGCAT
>CAZTTW010000434.1:0-4780 GCA_964616265.1 uncultured Myxococcales bacterium
TCGCCGTCGAGCGTGTAGGCGGACTCGGCAGCTTCGGGCGCGATATCGAGGCGACTGGCCAGGATGCTGGTGGCGCGCTTGCGCGAGATGCCGCGTCCCAGACGGACGTCGAGGAGATCGCGCAGCAGCGCTAGCGGTCCGCCGTGAATCGCCAGCACTTCCATGCGCGTCGGATCGTCGTCGGCGCGGGAGTGAAGCTTGAAGCGAAAGCCAATCTCGGTGACCGTGGCGGCGCCGATGCCGGTGAGGTGGGTTTGGGGAAGGGCCTGGTCGTCGACGCGCACACGACCGCGGAAGCGCCGGAAAATGCGTTTGGCGTAGCGTCCCGTCGTGAGGATCGAAATCACGATGCGGAAAATGATCCACAGGGCACGCCAGGTGCCGTAGCGGCCGCGCGCGTAGTATTCCTCCAGGAAATTCGTGAGAAGCCCGTTCCCGAAAATGAAACCGTATTCGTTCCCAACGCGTAAACAACGGCGATCGACGGTCGCCAGCGTCACGCCAGCGCGCTCGGCGGCGGCGAGCTCGGCGAGCAGGTCTTCGGGTTTCACGCGAATGTCGAGCGAGGCGGCGACGACGTTCATGGTGCCGCCGGGCAGAACGGCAATGGGAGGCAGAGGACGGTCGCCGTACGCCGCGACCAGCGCCGTCAACGTCCGTTGAAGCGTTCCGTCGCCGCCGTGAATGCCGATGATCGACGGCGCCTCGGCCGCCGTGCGCTCGGCCTCGAGGGCAAGCTGCTCCAGGCTGGGTGGCGCCGCCACGCGGCCCTGCGCTCCAAGGATCTTGGCGAAGCGCTCGGCACAGGCGGGATCTCGTCGATTGGCCCGCGAGCCCGGGTTGACGAAAACGACCACAGCCACCTTCCGTACTTACCATGTCCTTCGGCGACCCAGCATTTGTATTGACACGACAAGCGCGAGGGCGATTACATGCCCGAGTGGTGTGATCGGACAGGTGAATCTTGGCAGCAAGCAGCGCAAAAAAGCCAGCCGTCGAGGGGACTCTCAAAGAGCGTCCTCTGCCGCGCCTTCTGCAGCAGCTCTTTCGTAAGAAGCTCACCGGTTACATCGTCGTCACCGACCAGACGCGCGACGAAAGCGAAGTCTATTTGCGCGACGGCTCGCCGGTTCACGTGCGGCGGCCGGTCGACACGGATCGCCTCGACAATTTGCTCGTCGAGTACGGCGTGGTCTCCGCGGAGGCGGTGGCTGCGGCCAGCGCGCAGGTTGGGCCGGGGCAGCGCCTGGGCGACGTGCTCGAACGCATGGGTCTGCTCGACCGGAGTAGGCTGGCGCAGGTTCTCAAAGCGCAGGTCGTGCGCAAGCTCACGCGGCTTTTTTTCGTCGCCGAGGGCACGTACGCCGTCTACCTGGAACCGCACAGCTATGGCGATGGCGATGACCTTGCGCTCATGCGCGTCGATCCGCGCAGCGTGCTCTATCCCGGCATTCGGGCGGCCTACGCCCTGCCGCGAGTCACACAAGAAGTGTCGCGCCTGGTGGGCCAGCGTTTTCGCCTGCGCGAGGTTTCGAACGGCTTCATCACTGCGATGGGCATGTCCGCCGAGGACGCCACCATCGAGGCGCTGCGCATCCGCTGGCTGACCCTCGACGATCTGGACGCCATCACCTCGCGTCCGCTCGAAGTGCGCTCGGTCGTACTGGCCCTCTACTACGGTGATTTGCTCGAACGGCAGCCGCTTGCGCCGGTGACCGAACCCGCGCCGGACTCGGCGGTGCCGCGCACGATTCAGCCGTCTTCTTCCTCGGATCCCGCCCTGGGCTTTCGTCTGCCGGGCGATTCCGGAGCCGAGCTGTCTGCCAAAGCGACGGCGGCTGCGGCGGTCGCACCCGCAGCACCTTCGTCGGCATTGCGCACCACCGGCACTCGACCCATCATCACGGTGCCCTTGCCTCCGCCGCCTCCGTCTGTAGCATCGCGCCCGCCGGCGGCGCCCGTTGTTCCTCTCGCGGTACCGGTCAGTAGCACCGTCATTGTTCCTCCTGCGTCGTCGAGCCCGCCCGTGGTAGTCCTTCCATTCGACCCCGCGGTCGAATCTCCTGCTGCCGCTTCGCCGCGCATGGCGCCCGCGTCGACACCCGTCTCTGGTGTGCCGGTGATGGCCTCTCCAGCCAATACGGCGCCGTTTTATTCGCCGTCGGTCAGGCCGGCGGTCGTGCCTGCTGCCGAGCAATCCCGCGGCATCCCCGTGATTCGCCAGCCCGTCTCGTCTCCGCCTCGCAGTGAGCCCGTCGCCGCGAAGCCCTCGCCGCCGGGACGTCCCACGCTGTCGCCCGAAGCGCTGCGGGTTGCCGTCCACGATATGGAGGGCAAGCTTGCCAAAGGAACTCTCTTCGAATTGCTCGGGGTCAGCCAAAACGCCAGCTCCGACGAGATCCAGACAGCTTTCCTCAAGGCCGCGCGCCAATTTCATCCCGATCGTCTGATCATCTCCGGATTGCAGGATCTTCAGCCGGTCGCCGAGAAGATCCTCGCGCGCGTCAACGAGGCGGCAATGGTGCTCGGCGATGCCAAACGCCGTGCGGAATACGTCGCCTCGCTGTCGGCACCGCCATCGGCATCCCGCGCCGGCGGACGCTCAACGTCGTTGCCGAGCGTGCTCGAAGCGGAAAACCTGTTCCTCAAAGGCGAGGTCTTTCTCAAAAAGGGCGACTACGCCAAGGCCATCGAGTGCTTTGCGGCCGCAACCCGCGCCAACCCCAGCGAGCCGCAATACCGCGCGTACTTGGCGTGGGTTCGTTTCGACGATCCGCACGCGCGCAAAGAAACCATCGCACGCGACACGCTCAAGACCATCGTCGAAGTCATGCGCGAGCGGCCGAAGTTTGTGCGCGGCTTCTACTGGGTCGGCCTGCTGTGGAAGTTCCTCAACGAACCTGACAAAGCGGCGCAAGCTTTCCGCGAAACCGTGGCGCTCGATGCTTCGTTCATCGAGGCCAGCCGCGAGCTTCGCCTCATTGAAATGCGCAAGAACAAGCAGTCAGGCACGCGGCCAAGCGACAAGCCCGCCTCGGGCGGCGGGCTCATGGGCAAGTTCTTCAAGCGCTAAGACGTGCAGAGCGGACCGGCTACGTCTCTTCTTCGGTAGCAGCCGGGCCGTCGTCATCGCTGCCGGCCTCGGTGGCCTCGGTGGCTTCCGCCATCTTGGAATACCAACGCTCGAAGATCTCGGTGATCTGCCTCGCCTGCTTTTCGCTCGACACATTGAACGACGATTGCTTGCGGTAGCTGCCCTTGAACTTCTTGAAGCGCACGATGGCGATCTTGGGAGCGCGGAACGTGCCTGCGGTTTTGTCCAGCTCTTGGTACAGGAACATCAGCGTGGCCCACGAGCCCTTCGTCAAGACAACCTTGTCGAGCTGCTTGCGGACCAGCGTGCCCTCGTCTTCGTAATCGTAGGTCAGTTCGTCGAGTGTCTCTGCCATGTCAAGCTCCTCCTAGGTTGCGATGCAGCTATTTGGTGGGGGTGGATTTGGTCAAGTCGCGGAGATTTTCGGCCAGCGTTCGGCGGTCGTCCGGTGACAGGCGGGCAAATTCGACGCCCATGCCCGCGGCGGCTTTGGCGCCCGCACCGCGAGTAACCCAGGCGACGCGTCCGTGGGCAACCGTCGTCTTGCCGTTTTCGAGTGGAATTTCCAAGGTTAGGTCCTCGCCGACTTCGAGAAGCAAATCGGAGCGCAGGAACAGGCCGCCTTCCGAAAGGTCGGTGGTGTCGAGGCGCACGCCAGCCTGGATCTTGTTGCCGGCGGCGCGTACCACGATTGGAATCAGGGCAGGTCTCCGGATGTATCGCCGCAGGGGTTTCGGTTGCGGCGTCTGACTCACGGACGGAGTTCCAGCACCGCCGACGATCGGGCCTCGAACGAGATGCGCATGGTCTCGCTCCCGGCTTGCACCGTTCGATTCTCGCGCCACACCGCTTCGAAGGAGACCGGGGCGTGGCCGGCCGTGGCCACGAGCTTGGTCAAAAGGTCGTGCGGAACGACGACCCATCCGCCCGAGGAGACGGCGCACGCGATGGCGGAAGGCGCACCAAAGGGCCGAATTTCAAGGAAGGTCCGCGGGGGACCCGACACCCGCAGCACGAGGTCGCCCTTCATGCTCATCGCAGTGTGAGCGTCGAGAAGCGCTTCGCTGCTGTCGCTTACCGACGGAGCGTTCGGCAGGCTCAGTTTCACCGCGGCCCGTTCGTCGGTGGTGGTCGGAAAGGCAAGCGTCAAACCCTCGGGAAGTTGCTCCAGGTCGACGGGGCCCGCCTCGGCAATGACGCCGCCCACTACCTCGGCTAGCGGCGGGTACACACGCGGTGCCGGAAGCAGTGACTTATCGGCGGAAATCTGCAGGGTCACGCCGCTCAACTCTTGCAGGTTTACGCTCCCGCCTTGGGTACGCATCATGCGCGCGGTACCGGCTACATCCCGCAGCTCGCACGACGATTCCGGTGCGGCCACGACCAGGGGATCTACGGCGCCGAGGACGTCGGTCGCCGCGACATCGACGGCCTCGGCGCGAAATGCCAGCACCGAAACCGACGGCGCGCCGCCGCTTGGCAGATCCATGCGGACCGCCACCTGAGCCATTTGCTGACTCGTGGTGGGTGACGCGTCCTTGCCCCGCGAGCCGCTGTCACAGCCGAAACCCGCACCCAGCGCCAGCGCCAAAAACGCGGTCCATCCGTGAATTCCACGGACAGGCTTGGGTGGGTTCGAGCGCTTGGCGAAAGGATACAACATCAGAAATCCCGACAACCGACCAT
>CAZTTW010000435.1:0-4773 GCA_964616265.1 uncultured Myxococcales bacterium
AACATGGCGAGACGAAGCTCCGACATCATCGTTGGACTCGATATCGGCACCACCAAGATCGCGGCGGTGGTGGCGGAAATAGGAGACAACGGGCTCGACATCATCGGCATTGGCACGCACGTTTCGCGCGGCCTCAAGAAAGGGGTCATCGTCAATATCGACTCGACGGTGGCGGCCATCAATCAAGCAGTGCTCGAAGCCGAAGGCATGTCGGGTTGCGAGATCTCACAGGTCTACGTCGGCATCGCCGGCGGCCACATCAAGGGCATCAACTCGACGGGGACGGTGGCGGTCAAGGACAAGGAAGTCCGCACCAGCGACGTCACCAAGGTGCTCGAGCTGGCGCGCGCGATTGCGCTGCCCGCCGACCGCCACGTCGTGCACGTGCTGCCCCAGGAATACAAGATCGACGGCCAGGACGGCGTGCGCGAGCCGCTCGGCATGTGCGGCGTGCGCCTGGAGGCGCGGGTGCACATCGTCACCGCCGCGGCCGCTGCCATGCAGAACGTGATCAAGTGCTGCAGTCGTTGCGAGCTGGAGGTTCTCGACATCGTGCTCGAACCGCTGGCCTCGGGCGAAGCGGTCTTGGAAGAGGACGAAAAAGGGCTGGGCGTGGCGCTCGTGGACATTGGCGGCGGCACCACCGACATCGCGATCTTCACCGAAGGCTCGGTCGCGCACACCAGCGTGATTCCGCTCGGCGGCTACCAGCTCACGAGTGATATTGCTTTTGGTCTGCGCACGCCGCCGCACGAAGCGGAAAAGATCAAGCATCAGTGGGGCTGCGCGCTTGCCAGCATGGTGAGCGAAGAGGAAACCATCCAGGTCGCTTCCGTCGGTGGGCGTGCGCCGCGCGTGCTTTCCAGGCACGTGCTTTGCCGCGATATCGTCCAGCCGCGCATCGAAGAAATCTTCTCGTTCGTGAAGGCGGAGATCGCCCGTCTCGGCTGCGACGACATGCTGGCCTCGGGCGCGGTCATTACCGGTGGCTCGACCCAACTGCCGGGCATGGCGGAGCTGGCCGAGGACATCCTCGGCATTCCGGTGCGCCTCGGCATTCCCAAGGGCGTCGGGGGACTTGCCGACGTCGTCAAGTCGCCAAGCTTCGCCACCGGCGTGGGCCTCGTGCAGTACGCCGCCAATCAGCAAGCGAGCGCCGTGCGTGCCGTTGGTACCACCGAGAAACGCGCGGGTGTCTTCGGACGGCTGCGCCGCGCCCTCTCGACCGCTTTTTAATCAGTCAGGGCAAGAAAAAGCAGCAAAAAATTTGGCGTGACCGCCATCGCGTGCGATCCAAGGAGTCTAGGAGAATTCCACATGCTCGAATTCGACGAACCGATTCTGGGTCCAAAAATCAAGGTGGTTGGCGTGGGCGGCGGCGGAGGCAACGCCGTCAACACCATGATCGAGGCAGGAATCCAAGGTGTAGATTTCGTCGCCGCGAACACCGACTGCCAGGTTCTTGAAACCAACCAGGCGCCCACCAAGATCCAAATCGGCAAGACGCTCACCAAGGGCCTCGGCGCCGGCGCCAACCCCGACATCGGTTGCGCTGCTGCGCTGGAGGACGCTCAACGCATCGGCGAGGTGCTTGCCGGGGCGGACATGGTTTTCGTCACGGCCGGCATGGGCGGCGGAACGGGTACCGGCGCTGCCCCCGTGATGGCGCGTGCGGCGCGCGAGCTCGGCGCGCTGACCGTCGGCGTGGTGACCAAGCCGTTCATGTTCGAAGGTCTGCAGCGCAAGAAGAAGGCGACGGCGGGTATCGCCGAGCTCGCCAAGTCGGTGGACGCGCTCATCGTGATTCCCAACGACCGGCTGGTCGGGCTTGCCGGCAAGAATCTGACGTTGCGCGAGTCGTTCAACATGGTCGACAGCGTTTGCCTGACGGCCGTGCGCGGTATCAGCGACCTCGTCATGGTGCCGGGCCTCATCAACGTCGATTTCGCCGACGTGCGATCGATCATGACCGGCATGGGGCGCGCGCTGATGGGCTCGGGCTTCGGCCGCGGCGAAAAGCGCGCGCTCGACGCCGCTCAGATGGCCATCACGTCGCCGCTGCTCGAGGACGTTTCCATCAACGGCGCCACCGGCATTCTGGTGAACATCACGGGCGGCCCCGACCTGACCCTCTCCGAGGTCAACGAGGCTTGCAGCCTGGTGCACGACGCCGCAGATCCGGACGCCAACATCATCTTCGGCTCGGTGATCGATCCGAATCTGAGCGAAGAAGTCCGCATTACCGTCATCGCCACCGGCTTCCAGAGCCGCGTGGCCGTCGAGAGCTCCACCTCGTCGACGTCGCGGCCGACCGTGAAAAGGACCGCCGATCACCAGATGACCTTGCCCATGCACGGCAGCCACGCCACGTCGACCGTCACCGTCGGCAGCATGGCGCCAGGCGCTGCCGCTGCGGCGCCGGTCGCAGATCCTGTCTCGGCGCCGGTCTCGGCACCTTTGGACCTGTCGGACACCGAGGTCGAAATCGAGGAGGCGGAGTCGGACATTCATCGTTATCCGCCGCTGCCGGCTCTGCTCACGCCAGCGCCCGTGCCTGCATTTGCTCGGTCCGCGCCGATTGCTACGGTCACTCCAGCGCCCGACTCTCGTCCCGTGATCCGTCCCGCCGTTGCGTCGCCCATCGCGGCTGGCACCAATACCAGCTCGCGGCGTGCGGCGCCGAGCCAGCCCGGCCTGGCCACGTCCCATCTGGGCATCGAGGAGAGCGAATACGACAAGCCGACCTATCTGCGGCGAGCGATGGCCGGCGAAAGTATGCGCTTTCCCGGTGACGGCAAAGGCTAGGCCCTAGCGCGTGGCCCGCGGCGGGGGAAAACCGAAGTCGGGCGCAAGCACGGTGCTGGCGCGCAACCGTAAAGCGCGCCACGAGTACGCCATCGACGAGACGTGCGAGGCCGGCCTGGCGTTGGTCGGCTCGGAGGTCAAGTCCATCCGCGACGGCAAAGTCGCCATGGTCGACTCGTACGCCGTCATCGAAAATGGCGAAGCCTGGCTGTGCGAGCTGGACATCGGCGTCTACGCTTTCGCGCACGCCCGTAACCATGATCCGCGACGGCGGCGCAAGTTACTGCTTCATCGCGGTGAAATCGATCGTCTGGGCGGCAAGGTGCGGGAAAAGGGCCTGACCTTGATCCCTCTTTCGCTCTACGAAAAAGACGGCCGCGTGAAGGTCGAGCTGGCCTTGGTGCACGGCAAACAGGAATACGACCGTCGCGAAGACGTGAAAAAGCGCGAGGCTCAGCGCGAGATCGACCGCGGTATGTCCCGTCGACGGCACTGAGCGGCGATTGTAGCCCGAGAGCCCGGATTCTCCGACGTTGCGCCGCAATTGTGCGCATCAGATCGAGGTCATACGGCATCCAAGCTATCGCTTGCCAGCGAAAGGATCGCCCATGCCCGAGACGTTGCCGAATCCGGAAGTTGCCACGCCCGCCATCGCGCCGTCGCCCGCCATCAGCCGGCAAGCGCACGTTGGTTCCTTCGAGGCCTACCAGAAGCTCTACGCCGAAAGCCTGAAAGACCCCGACGCCTTCTGGGGGAAGATGGCTCGGGAGACGCTGTCGTGGTTTCACCCCTTCAGTCAAGCCAGCGACTGCGACTTCGATTCCGGCCAGGTGGCATGGTTTCTCAATGGACGCCTCAATGCCTGCTACAACTGCGTCGACCGGCACGTCGAGAAACGCGGCGATCAAGTCGCTCTGATCTGGGAATCGGACACGCCTGGCGAGAGCAAGACAGTCACGTACCGAGAGCTTCAGCGCGAAGTCTGTCGTCTGGCGAACGTGCTTCGCCACAACGGCGTCCGTCGTGGCGATCGCATCGCGATTTACATGCCGATGATTCCCGAGGCGGTCTACTCCATGCTGGCATGCGCGCGGCTTGGTGCGGTTCACAACGTCGTGTTCGCGGGCTTCTCCGCCGAGAGCTTGCGCGACCGGATCAACGATGCTCGTTGCACCACAGTCATCACCGCGGATGAAGGCGTGCGCGGCGGAAAGCTCATCCCGCTCAAGCGCACCGTCGACGAGGCGGTCATGGCGTGCCCGACGGTGCGCACGGTTTTCGTGGCTCGTCGAACCGGCAACAAGGTGCCGTTCTACAGCCATCGCGACATCTGGCTGCGTGAAGCGATGGACGGCGAGCGTCCCTACTGCCCGATCGAGCACATGGACAGCGAGGACACTCTCTTTCTTCTCTACACGTCGGGCAGCACCGGCCGACCGAAGGGCGTGGCGCACACCACGGCGGGCTATCTGTTGCACGCGTCGCTCACCCATCGCTACGTCTTCGATTATCACGATGGCGACATCTACGCGTGCGTGGCCGACGTCGGCTGGATCACGGGGCACTCGTACGTCGTGTACGGGCCGCTGTGCAATGGCGCGACGACGCTGCTCTTCGAGAGCATTCCGCTCTATCCGGACGCCGGCCGCTACTGGGATCTGGTCGAGCGCCACCGCATCAACCAATTTTACGGAACGCCCACCGCCATTCGCGCCATCGCTCGCGAAGGCGACAGCTTCGTCAAGGCGCACGACCGCTCGTCGCTGCGCATTCTCGGTACGGTCGGGGAGCCCATCAATCCCGAGGCCTGGCGTTGGTACTACGAAGTCGTCGGCGAAAGCCGGTGTCCCATCATGGACACCTGGTGGCAAACCGAGACGGGCGGAATCATGATTTCGCCGCTGCCGGGTGCTACGGCGCTCAAGCCGGGCTCGGCGACGTTTCCCTTTTTCGGCGTCGAGCCGGTCT
>CAZTTW010000436.1:0-4765 GCA_964616265.1 uncultured Myxococcales bacterium
GCAAGAAGAGTCGTACGACGTCGTCATCGTGGGCGCGGGCCCGGGCGGGCTTTCCTGTGCGCGCGCCTTGGCGGGTTCCGGCCAGCGCGTGCTGATCTTGGAAAAGGCCGAGAGCCTGGGCAAGAAGATCTGCGCCGGCGAGCTGACTGCCAAGGTGCTGCCCGGCGAGACCTTCGACCGCGGCCGGCCGTGGACTGAAATTCACGTGGGCACCGATCAGGCGTGCCACAAGCTGGCGTTGCCGCGCCCCTTCGCCTGGACGACCGGGCGCTTCGGCATCGAAAGCCATTTGCTCAAGGGCTGCGATGCCGAGATCCGCTTCGACGAGCCGGTGCAGAAGATCACCGCCGAGTACGTCGAAACGCGCACGCGCCGCTACGCCTACCGCACGCTGGTGGGTGCCGACGGCGCCAATTCGGTCGTTCGACGCTACCTGCAGCTGCCGCGCGAAAGCGTCGTGGGGTGGGCCTATCACTTCGTCGTCGATCAGCCGGCCACCGAGTTTCACATCTACTGGCTGCCGCGCATGTTTCCCGCCGGCTACGGCTACATGATGTCGCGCAGCCGTGATCAAACGATGGTGGGGATCGCTTTCGCGGGCGACCGCTTCGACCGCGACGTCGCCGAGCGGGCAGGCCGCTGGGTGGCGGAGCGTTTCGGTCTCGACGTCTCGGGGCTGCGCCACGAAGCCGCGAAGGGCAACGCCGACTATCGTGGCTGGCGCTTCGGGAACGTCTTTCTCGTCGGTGAGGCCGCAGGCTTGCTGAATCCCCTGTCTACCGAAGGCATCTACTACGCGATTCGCAGCGGTGAAGGCGTGGGCAAGTTCCTGCGCGGCGATGCGGATGGCGAGCGCATCGTGCGCCACCTGGCCCGCATCCACCGCAAGCAGGCGCGCATCTTCAAGCTGGTCACCAACAAGAGGTTGCCATTTTGTTGGATGGTCGATTGGATCATGCGGGATCCGCGCAAGGGTCTGCGACGCTGGCTCCTCGAGTGGGTGCTCTACTGGCTGATGGACCGATCCGCCTGACCCCTCGGCCGCGGCGAAAAAGATCGGGCGGCGCTCTTAAGACCTGCTACTAGCGTGCCGAAGTACCGTTAACGTCGTCGTGTATTCTATTGGCTCCATAGGTTCGGCGCAGGAGGTTGCGCCCGTCGCTTTGGGTGGCAATCGTCGCGACGGAGCGGCTCGTCAGCCTGGCGCCCCGGGTGGACAGCGCTCCACAGCCTCGGGCTCGTCGGCGGCCGATAGCGCGGTTTCGCCAGCGACGTCTGACGTGAAATAGCTCACGCCGGACGAGCAGCGCCTTGTGAAGGAGCTCGCTCAAACCGACGAGCACGTGCGCGCCCACGAGGCAGCTCATCAGTCTGCGGCCGGCAGTATGGGCGGAGCGGTTTCGTTCACGTACGAAACTGGTCCGGATGGAAAATCGTACGCCGTGGGCGGCGAAGTACCCGTCGACTTGTCGTCGGGGCGGACACCAGAAGAGACGATCGCCCGGGCGCAGCAGGTGCGAGCTGCGGCGCTGGCTCCGGCCGATTCTTCCCCGCAGGATTTGTCGGTTGCGGCGGCAGCGTCCCAGATGGAGGCCATGGCGCGTGCGCAAATGTCACAAGAGCAGCTCGATGCCCAGCGGACCGGTTCTGATACCAAGGTGCCCGGAGAGGCCTCGACCGATGTTGGCGCTCAAGCCCTCGCGACGATTTCGGCGCTGCAGGTCGACCGCTCTGCGAGCGGAGCCAGCCAAGCCCAAGCGCAGCACCTTGCGGCACTCGCAGCTGCCGCGTACCGAATGGAATAGCGGGCGAAGCGTCCGCGCGGGTTCGCAAACAATTATCGTCTGACGCGAGCGCGGGCATGGCACAATGACGGCGCTGGGTCGCACGGTCCAGGCAACGCTTCCAGCTCAAGTCCGCCCGAAAAAACGACGAAAACTAGTCTTGGGGAAGGGCGCTTGCTGGCCCAGGAAAGTCCGGCCCACTCGCCGCCCAGCCCGACCCACATTCCCCGCCAAGGGAGGTTTCCGTGAACGCTGTCAAGATTCGCAAAGTTTTGGTGGTCGAGGACTCGCGCCTCATCCACAAGATGTACGAAGTGATGCTCCGGCCGTGCATGCTCATTGCGGCGCACGACGGGCGCGAAGGTCTGACCCGATTGGCGGAGAACCCCGATGTCGACGTGATCATTCTCGACATCAACATGCCGCACATGACCGGGCTCGAGTTTCTGGGTCAGGTGAAGGCCAAACCCGAATTTGCCGGCATTCCGGTGATTATCGTGTCCACGGAAGGCAAGGAAGAAGACGTCGCCCGCGGCTTGAAAGCGGGCGCCATCGCTTACCTCAAGAAGCCCTTCCAGCGCGAAGACCTGCTGAAGATCATTGGCCGCCTCACCGTCCAGCCAGGGTCTGCCTGAAAGCGGGAGATGTCATGACGGACGCATCTCGCAAGCCCGGCTACTCGGACGACCCACTCGCCACGCTCATGCGCGCGCGCCAACTGGTCCACGATGCGCAGGCGGCCATCGACGAGGCCCGCAAGTCCGTCGAACTGCAGCGCGCCTCCAAGGAGATTCCCGCGCAAGAGGCTCTTCTGGCGAAGGCTGAGAACGAGCGGGAGGAGCTGGCAACACGACTGGTCGAAGTGGAGCATCAGGTGGGCCGCCTCATGACCTTGTACGTGGCGACCTATCAGCTGCACGCGACGCTGGATCCGGCGGAAGTGCAATCGACCATCGCCGAGATCGCCGTGAATCTTCTGGGCGCCGAGCAGTTCGCGCTGCTGTTGCGCGACGAAAATGAAGGCGCACTGGAGATCAGGCTGCAAGAAGGCGCCATTGACGCCACCTGGTCGCAGGCCACGAAGTACGTCGGCGGGGATCCGCTCATCGATGCCTCGATGGAGGACGGCGTCCTGCGCTTCGGTCCGGTGGAAGGCTCGCCCGTTCTCGTGGTCGTGCCGTTGCGCGTGCAGGACGTCGCTGTCGGCGCGCTGGTCATCACCAAGCTTTTCGAGCACAAGGGAAAGCTCGAAGAAGAAGATCGCGAGTTGCTCGACCTCCTCGGCGCGCACGCCGCTTCGGCGCTGTTCGCTTCGCGCGTGTATTCCAAGGCAGCCCGCAAGCTGCGCACGCTGGAGGGACTTATCAAGTTGGTCAAACAAGGTTGACGGAAGGGGCAGCCGCCCCGCGGGAAACGTTATGAGCTTCCGAGGCATGATCGAAGACGTAGCGGTTGCGGACGTGATGCAACTGATTCGCTTGGGCGGTCACTCGGGCACGCTGACGGTGAACGACGGCAACGAGGAAGGCTTCGTCGGCTTCGAGCGCGGACGCATCGTGAGCGCCTGGAATCCCCGTTCGCGGCGACTTGGCGAGCTGCTCGTCGCTGCGGGCGCCATCGACGAGTCGACCCTGCTGCGTGGGCTGGAAGCGCAAAATACGGAGCGGCCGCGGCGGAACATCGGGCAGGTGCTGGTGCGCTTGGGCGGCACGACGCCCGAGGCTATCCGAGACGTAATGACTGCCGAGATCGAACGCGTGGTCGGTGAGATCCTTGCGTGGAAGAGCGGCACCTTCGACTTCGCCATCGACGACCTCACGCCCGTGGTCGAGGTAACTCAGTTCACCGGAGCGCCCAAGGTCGACCTCGATACGCAGACGGTGCTGATGGAGGCCTTGCGACACGCGGATGATCCTCGCCCGTCGCGCGAAACGTTGGCCGTGAAACCGGAAAGCGAGCCGGCCGCCGCTATGGCCGAGTCCAATAGCAGCGCTCTCGACCTCGGCGAAGTCGATGGCGCAGGCGAGGTGGCGGCGCTTGATACGCGCTCCACTGGCGAGCATCCCCGCGTCGAGGCGGAAGAGCACCTCGGTCGTGAGCCCACGCCGGAGCCCGAAAGCGATCGGCCGCGCTATCAGCTGGTCTCACCGGACGCCGAGCTGCTGGCGCGTATTGGCGAGTTGCTGGGCGTGAGTGGCGATCGCATTTCCGCTGTCTCGCTTCGCGACGCAGGCACATCGCTACTCGGAGAATCGCCACCCATCGTGGTGGTGGATCTGCGCTATCAGGTTCACGGTCTCAGCACGCTCGCGGCCTTGTGCAGGTCGCGGCCACGTGCCGCCGTTATCGCGCTTTTCGAAGGACGTGCGCCGCTGCGCGAGATGTACAAGTCGGGTGTTCTGTCGGTCACGTCTCCCAAGCCAGAAACCGTGGTTGCATGCTTGCGGTCGGCGGCTCGGCAACGCAGATACATGACGAAAGAAGCCGCCATCACCGAGGGCGTACGTGCCAGCTTTGCGCGTCTTCGCCGAATCATCGCCGACTTGCGTTCGGGCTTACTCGGCACGTCCGTGTCGTCGAACCTGATGGCGGCGGTTGCCGAATCGCTCGATCGCGGTGTGCTTCTTGTTCCCCATCTCGACCGGCTGGTCGCCATCGGCGCCTTCGGCAAAACGGCGTGGGGTGCGCCGCTCGCGAAGACCACGCAGGGCCTTATCTTGAACGTGGGCAAGAGCGGGGCGTTCAAAGAATGCCTCCATGACAGCCGCTCGCGCCGTCTGCCCTACGACGACGCAAACTTTCCGCAGGCGTTCTTGGAGGCGGTCGACCGACCTCGCACCGGCCAATGCGCCATTCTTCCCGTGCCGGGCAGCGAGCGCGTGATTGCGACGATCTATCTCGACAACGGAGCACGCGATCGGACGATTGGCGACATCGAGATCTTCGAGCTGGCGTCGTTCCAGTTGGGGCTGGCGCTGGAG
>CAZTTW010000437.1:0-4755 GCA_964616265.1 uncultured Myxococcales bacterium
TCAAGAATTGGGCACAGGTCGACATTCCCGCGGACGTTGGAGAATTCCAGCTCGTCGATCGGGTCGTCATCAAGGCATTACGGAAGTTTGAAGACTACTACCCTTACATACGCGGAATGGTCGCGAGCTGTGGCTTCAAGTCCACGGGCATTGCCTATACCTGGAAGGCCCGCGCTCGTGGAATTTCGAAGAATCGGCTGTACCACCTCGTGGATGAAGGGCTCAACGGGCTGGTCAGCTTTACCAATGTTCCGTTGCGGGCGTGCCTGCTCGGTGGGTTCGTTCTTTCCTGTGCAAGCTTGGTGTATGGCTTCGTCAGCCTGCTGATCACGCTCTACGACTACTTCGCCCATCAAGTGAAGCCGGCACAACCTGGCATCGCCACATTGATCGTTGCGCTCTTCTTCTTCTCCGGGGTGCAGCTGCTGTTTATCGGCGTGCTCGGCGAATACATTGGCGCTATCCACTCGCAAGTTCGCAAACGTCCCATGGTGGTCGAAAGAGACCGGGTCAATCTGACCAATCCCGGCGAGCGCTGATCGAAGTCACTCTCGTGCGGACAAGAGTGCTCCGGCCTCGTCCAGCAGGCTATCGAGGGACGAATGGCGCGGGACATAGCCCAGGGCCGCTTCGGCTTCGTGGTTGTTCGACGAATAGCAACTCTTCACACCCGTAGGCGAGACTTTCACCGGCTCCTCCACCATCCTCACTTTCAGTCCGAATCTTTCCTGAAACGCGCGAATAATTTCGCTCTTCCTGCAAGGTCGGCTCGAGTAAACGTCGAACGGCCGATTGATGCCCTTGGACTGGACGCACCGGCTGACGAGATCGCAGAGGTCGTCGGGATGCACATAGTCCCGCACGATTTCGACGTCGTTCGTGACGAATTCGACGCCGTGCTGGATCGCCCGGACCATTTCGGTGACCAGGTAGGAAGATGTCACGTCGATGTGCCGGCTGAAGAAACTGAACAACCGCAGGTCGATGATCGAGCGTCCCACCCAGGACCGATGCTTCGCTTCCGAGCCCAACTTGGCGATGCGGTAGGCATCGGCGACGGTGATCGAATCGAGCCGTAGGCGAAACTCGGCGTTCCTATCGACAGGTTGCTGCGAGTCGGTGCCGTAGACGGCGCCACTGCTGAAATTCACGTACACGGTCGACGGATGCCGGGCGAGGTAGCCGAGGATGAGGTTGTCGTAGCGCTCGGTCACCGCGAAGATATCTGCTCCCTGGGAGCGAACCTTTTCCGGCGTTCCGAATCCGACGCAGTTGATGACTGCATCCAAGGGTGTGGCTTGCTCGCCGAAGGAATCGAGCGCGAGCACTTCCGTGGTGCCGGCGTTCATTCCTTGGCTGCTCAGAAATGCGGTGACCTTTTCGGTCGAGCGGGCAAAAAGAGAGAGCTGATTCGTGCTGATCATTCCAGCGACGAGGTTCTTGGCGACGTGGCTGGTCGCGCCGAGGATCGCTACCTTTGGACCACTCAACCAAGCCCCTCGGACTTCGGGTGCATACCGATAATCATGTTCTCTCGGAGCTCTTCGCGGGGCAGCAGCGGCGAAAGATCTTCGAGCGGCGGTGAGACGATCTTGCCGCCTGGTCCTATCGCCAGGCCCAGCTTGGGATAGAAGCCCTGCTCGGGATCCATGAAGACCTCGCAAATCAAGGCGGAGCTCGCCGCTTGGACTTGGCCGATGACGGCATCGAAATCTTCCCAAGTCTTGATTCGGTAATACGGCAGATCGAAGGCTTGGGCGATCTTGGAGAAGTCCGGACAGCTGACGCCCGATTCCTTCGTCGACCCGGAATACTTGCCCCCAAAGAGATTTTTCTGCGTGTGCTTGATCATCAAATAGCCGTCGTTGGTGAACACGACGATCTTGATGGGCAGGCGGTGATGGACCACGGTCTGCAACTCCTGCAGGTTCATCATCATTCCGCCGTCGCAGTTGAGGCACAGCACCTCACCTCGGTTGCGCGCGAAGGACGCGCCCATGGCGGCGGGCAGCCCATAGCCCATTTCGCCGAGGCCGGTCGAGGTCATGATCCGCTGCCCCGCTTTCAAGCGGATGGCTTCGTGTCCCGACAGGAGCGCGGTGCCCATGTCGGTGGTGACGATCTGGTCGCGCTTGAAGTGGTCGCACAGGCGATCGATGAAACGGTACGAGTTGATGAAGCCGTTTTTGTCGGCGTGCTCGGGTCCAACCAAGGGATATTTCTTTCGGTAGTCATCGCAGCGGGCAAGCCATGGGGCGATGTCCGGCGCCACGAAGCGCTCCCGTCTGGCCGTCTCCAAGAGCTCATCGATGAATCGTCCCGCGTCCGCGCGAATGGCGATAGCCAGCTTGTCGGCAAGCTTCGCGAGCTCCGTCTCATCCGTGTCGACCATGATGACTTTCGCCGCGCGAGCGAACTCGGCGTGCTCGTAGCCCACCATCGGAATGGAAAGGCGCGTGCCGATGGCGATGATCAAGTCGGAGTTCTGGGCGACGAAGTTGGCGCTACGGTTGCCGTAGTTGCCCGCGTGTCCATGGCTCAGCGGGTGATCGGTTTCGAGCAGATCGAGGCCGGCCCAAGCGGTAAGCGTCGGGAAGGGCAAGAGCGACAGCAAGTTCTTCACCTTGGATTCGGCGCCCGCTAGTCGGATGCCGTTGCCAATCCACAGCACCGGCCGCTTGGCTTCCTTGATCGCGCTCAGCACCTCGCGCACCTGGCCCGACGTGGGCGCCACCGGCGTGGAGGGAGCCTCGTCGTACGCAAGCAGCGTCTCGGCAGGGATGACACTGCCTTGGATATCCATGGGGTAATCGACCCACACCGGGCCTGGCCGCCCGCTGCCGGCGATGGCATAGGCCTTGGCCAGCTCGTAGACCCCGCGCTCGGCCTTCATCACCCTGACCGCGTATTTCGTTACTTTCTCGACCATGTGGGTGCTGTCGTAGCCCTGGATGCCCCACATGCGCATGCCCTGCATCTTGTCGATGAACTTGGTGTTCTCCTGGCCGGAAATCACCACGCCCGGGATGGAATCGGCCCAGGCGCTCACCACGCCGGTTACTGCGTTGGTGCTTCCCCCGCCGGCCGTTACGATGGCCGCAGTGATCTTCCCGCAGGTACGGTAGTAGGTCTGCATGGCCATGGTGGCGGCTTGCTCGTGGTGGACACAGACAATCTCCGTGTAGCCGAGCCTGAAAATCGAATCGAAAATATGCGAATTGGCCGCGCCCACGATGCCGAAGACGTGGCGAATTCCTTTCTCCTTCAGGAAATTCGCAATCGCGTCGCTGATCTTGATCCGATCGCCCATCGTACCGTTCCCTTTTGTTGCTTGAGCTGTTGCTGGATTTTCGGCGTCTTAGCCTTCCGACCGGCGCTTGTACCAGGCGATGGTTCGCTCGATGGCAAGATCCAGCGAGGTGTAAGGCTCGAGTCCGAAATCACGCTTGGCCGCGGTCGTGTCCGGCACCAAAAACGAGTTGGGCACCGATCCGGTGAGCGAGGCGTTGGTCACTACATCGGGGGTGGGCTCTGCGCGCGCGGCGACCTTGCGGGCGACCTCGAGCAGAGGATAGCCGGTGTCGCTGCCGACGTTGTAGGTCTGGCCACTCTTGGCGCGCAAGAGGATGACCAGCAGCCACGCGGCGAGATCCGCGCCGTACATGAAGCTCCGCACGGTCTGTCCGTCGCCGAGCAGACGGATGGGCCGCTTGGCCAAGGCATCGCGCACGAAGTTGTTGATGGCCCAGGGTGCGTCGATGTCCTGGTACGCGCCGAGGAAGGTGAAGGGCCGAACCGTGACGATCGGAATGCGGGCCGCGCTGCGGGCCGAGGCGCACAAGGCCTCGGCGTAGCGCTTGGCCTCGGCGAAGGGATGGCGGCCGATAGCGGACAGTGGAAGCCCCTCGAACGATTCCGGGATGGGCTGCATTCCCGCCTGAGTCGAATACACCGAGGACGAGCTAATGTTCAGGAACATCCGCAGATCGGAAACGCGATCCACGGCGCGCAGGACGGCTTGGGTTCCTTCCGAGATCGTCGTCATCGTTTCGATCGGGTTGGACGAATGAAAACGGAAGTCTGGGTTCGAAGCGGCGTGGATGACGTAGTTCACGTCCTTGGGCATCTCGCCCAAGCTGCGCACGTCGCAGCGGATAAAGTGCACGTACGGCTTTGTGGATAAATGGGCGAGCCGCGTTTCGAAGCACTCTTTGTCCCGCGCGACGAGATAAAGCTTCGTCTTCTTGTTGTGGACCTCGTTGAGGTACGCGACGGCCTCGCAAATCCACGAGCCGAAGAAGCCCGTCCCGCCGGTCACCAGCAAATTCGCGCCGTCGATTCCGCCAAGCCGATCGAGAACGGAAGGAAAAACTCGCGCACAATCCGTTCGTGCGATGTCCGCCGCTTGCCCGTTCATCTTATTTCCCCTTCGCCGCAACAAGGTCGTTGGCGACTTCGATGATGATGTCTTCCTGTCCCGCCACGACCTTGCGTCTGCCCAGCTCGAAGAAGATATCTCTCGGATCGAGGGAGAGCTCCTTCGCCACGCGCATGACCGGCTTGAGGAAACCGGAAAACACGCCGGCCAGTCCGCTGACCACGCTGGTAGAGCGAATGACGGGAACTTCCTTCATCAGCTTGGATTCGGCCAAGTCGGCGGCGTCGAGCATTTTGTAAAGGTCGATGCCGGTCTCTACGCCGATCCGCTGCAGCACTGCCACCAGCACTTCCAATTGCGCGTTCCCGGCGCCGGCC
>CAZTTW010000438.1:0-1660 GCA_964616265.1 uncultured Myxococcales bacterium
ACACGCAGCGAGGTGCTTTCGATTCTACACTTGCTCGACAAGCCCGACGCTGCCTGGGACGATCCCGGCGCCGATCGCATCTACGAAAAGCTACGCGCCGAGTTCGACTTGGTCGATCGCTACCAGTCGCTCGAGCTGAAGCTACGCGCGGTGCAAGACACGCTGGAAGTGATCATGGACATCGCGCGCGATCGCCGACTGTTCCTGCTCGAAGCGACGGTGGTGCTGCTGATTCTTCTCGAGATCGTGCTCAGCCTGGTCCGTCACTAGAGAACAAGAAGCGGGCGCCGCCTTCTGCGGCTCGCCCGACGCTGACCTCGCTGCCGTGATCGCGCGCAATCTCGGCAACGAAGGCGAGACCGAGGCCCGTTCCACGCTCGTGCGTGGTGAAGAAGGGCGTGAAGATCTTGTCGCGAATTTCGTCGGGCACGCCCGCTCCGCTGTCGCGCACCTCCCAATCGATGCGCGCGCCAGCTGGTCGCGCCGCCAGCACGACCTGGCCCTTGGCACCCGCCGCGCGGATGGCGTTCTTCGCCAAATTGAGAAGCGCTCGCCGAATTTGCGCGCGATCCGCGTACGCCCGAAGCCCCGCCGCTGCCTCGACCGCGAGGCTTGGACCAGTCTTCTGCGGGCGAGCGATCTCGGCGATTTCTTGCAGCAGCGCCGCGGCCGGAAACGTTTCGGGCGCCAGCGCGGGCCGCCGGGCGAAATCCAAGAAGTCGGTCACCACGTTCTTGAGATAGGCGATCTCGCGCTCGACACGTGCGACCTCGCCGAGCCGTTCAGGCTGGTCGGCAAGCCCTTCGCGCAAGAGCCCCGCGTAAAGCTCGAGCCCGCCCAAAGGATTGCGAACTTCGTGCGCGATTCCTGCCAGCATCATCTGCATGCGCTCGTCCCGCGCACGCAGGGCGGCCCGCATCTCGTCGAGCCGGCCCGCCAAGTAGCCGATCTCGTCGCGCGTTTCGATGCGAACGGCACCCGCCAGATCGCCGTGACCGATACGCTCGGCCGCCAGGGCCAACCGCTCGAGCGGTCCCGTCATGCGTCGCGAGAGCCACCCAGCCAGCAGAACGATGATCGTCAGGCTGGCCACGCCGCCCGCCATGAGCCAGCGCCGAAACGCCGCCAGCGCATCCAGATACTGTGCACTCGCCTCGACGACGGCAAAGCCGCCGTCGCCGATGCGCGCATAGCCGCGTTTGTACGGCAGGCCGTCGCGGCCAGTGAAAAGCGGCGACGCCGTGGCCTGTCCCGCGGCAGCCTTCTCCAGCTCCGGCGCGTCTGCGCCAAGCTCATGGGCCTGCGCTCCCAGCGGTAACGCGTTGTCGCTGTCGGCGCGAGCCGTCCGGTCGGTCGCTACCAACAAGACCCGCCGCACGGCAAGCCGCTCGCGCGCTTGTTCGACCCGGTGGCGAAGATTGGCATAGGTGTTCGATTGCTCGTCGCCGGCCGCAATGGCGGACAACTGCTCGGGTAACACCAGCATGGCGACCGACGTCGCCGCCGTGGCCAGGCGGCGCCCCATTTCCTCTTCGAGCACCCGACGCGCCACTTCGTGCGCCGCCACACCGAACAGCGCCAGGGCCAGCGCCGCCGGCACGAGCATGGCCGCGAGAAGCTTGACGAGCAGCCTTCCACGCGGCAACCGGGACGTCATGCG
>CAZTTW010000438.1:1760-4749 GCA_964616265.1 uncultured Myxococcales bacterium
GAGCCCAAGGGCTGCGAAGAAAAGCGTCGGAAGCAGTTCGAGAAAGAACTTCAAGACGAGACCCACAAGGCCCAGGAAGCTGAGAAGAAGCGGGAGCAGGAAGCGGCAGAGAAAGAGCGCAAGGCTCGCGAGGCGGAAGAAACCGCCGCGCAAGCCGCCGAGCAAGCGAGCGCCGAGGCCACCGAAGAAAAGCCGGCGGAAGAGGCCACCGACAAGGGCAAGACCGGGGCGAAGGGCAAGAAATCTGAAAAGGCCGACAAGGCCAAGAAGACCGAGAAGACCGAGAAGACCGAGAAGACCGAGAAGACCGAGAAGACCGAGAAGACGAGCCCGACCGAAAAAGCGGACAAGACTGACAAGGGCTAGCGACCGCCATTGGGGCTAGCGGCGCAATCCTTTGGCAAGAAGGAGCGCGAAGAAGCCGCAGCCGACGAGGCTCACCAAGAGCGCTATGCCGGCACGGCGGCGGCCCCATGCGGTGATGTCCTTCTGGCCAAGAGCGCGCACCGCGAGCCACAGCGAATAGGGATGAATCAGCCCCATCAACCATAAGCTGACCAAGGCCACGCGCATCGAGCGGTAGGCTGCGCGGTCGCCGGGGCTGATGAGGCCTTCGCCGACGCCGTTGTTTCCCGGCCCAGGGTCGGAAGTCGCGCCGTCCGCGGGCGGAATGGCGAAGCCGTCGACGCCTGAGCCGGCCTGCTCGAGGACCTGCTTGGCTTGGTCGAGGTCAGAGCGCCGTACTTGCACTCGGATGCCACCGATGGCGCGGTTGAGATGCCAAGTCTGGCCGGCCATGATCTCGTCGGGAATGAAACACTCGATTCCTTCCGACTCCAAGCGACCGCACAGCAGTTGCGCCGCCGGCAATTCGCCAAAACGGGTAAGCGTCACGATGTCGTCCGGCCGGTCGGGATCAGTCACGCCGTGAGGGTAGCACGGGAGCCGCCGCTACCCGCGCAGGATGGCTTCGATAGCTGCGAGCTCTTTCGTCGACAGGGCAAGGTCCTTGAGCGCAGCGACGGCGTCGTCGATTTGCTCCACGCGGCTCGCGCCGACGAGCGCCGAGGTTACGCTCGGACGGCGCAGGACCCACGCCAGCGCCAATTGCGCCAGCGACTGACCGCGCTTGCGCGCCAGCCTGTCCAGCCGCCGAATCTTGTCGCGCTTCGCCGCCGTGATGTCCTTGGGCTTGAGGAAGCCGTGCGGCTTCGAGGCACGCGAACCCTCCGGAATGCCCTTGAGGTACTTGTCGGTTAGCAGGCCTTGGGCGAGAGGTGAGAAGACGATGCAGCCAACGCCCTCGTCGTCGAGAACGTCGAGCAGGCCGCCTTCGACGGTGCGCTCGAACATGCTGTACTTGGGTTGGTGAATCAGGCAAGGCGTGCCGAGGTCGCGCAAGATGCGCACGGCCTTGCGCGTGTCTTCGGCGTCGTACGATGAGACACCGACGTAGAGCGCGCGCCCGCTGCGCACGATGAAGTCGAGCGCGGCCATGCTTTCTTCGATGGGCGTCCGCGGATCGCGGCGGTGATGATAAAAGATGTCGACGTAGTCGAGGCGCATGCGCCGCAGACTTTGGTCGAGGCTCGAGACCAGGTATTTGCGACTGCCCCAGTTACCGTACGGCCCGGGCCACATGTCCCAACCGGCCTTGCTTGAAAGGATGAGCTCGTCGCGAAATGGCCGCAGGTCTTTGTCGAGAATGCGGCCGAAGGTTTCTTCGGCGCTGCCGGGCGGCGGCCCGTAATTGTTGGCCAAGTCGAAATGCGTGATGCCGAGATCGAAGGCCCGGCGGGCCATGGCGCGCGCGTTCTCGAAAACATCGACGCCGCCGAAATTGTGCCAAAGCCCGAGCGAAATGGCGGGCAGGTCGATGCCGCTCCTACCGCAGCGTCGGTAGAGCATCTGGTCATAGCGATTGGAAGCAGGTAGATAGGTCACGGCGGCGACTCCTCTCCGAGACGCGATATTAGCCACAGTCGTCAGCGAAAGAGCCTATTTTCATGCGTCGAGATGCGACGTTCTTTCGGCGTGCGGACACCTTCGAAGAAGGATAAGTAAGGATCATGATCCAGCGAGACACCATGAAAGCGGGCGTCGTCTTCGTCGGCGGCGGCCCGGCCGGCCTCTCCGGCGCTCTGCGATTGACCAAGCTCATCGCCCAGCACAACGCTGCTGTGGCCAAGGGCGAAAAGGTGGGCAAGCCCATCAACGAAGAAACGTTGGGCATCGACATGGTGGTCGCGGTTATCGAGAAGGCCGCGAACTTGGGCGACCACATCCTTTCGGGCGCGGTCATGGAGCCGAAAGCACTGGCCGAGCTCGTCCCCGACTACAAGGAAAAGGGCGCGCCCATCGAAGGCGAAGTGAAGAGCGAAGCCGTGTACTTCTTCACCAAGAAGCACGCGCTCAAGCTGCCGGTGGTGCCGCCGCAGATGAATAACCATGGCAACCTCATCATCTCGCTCGGCAAGATGGTGAAATGGTTGGGCGAGCAGCTCTCTGCCGCGGGCGTGGACGCGCTGACGACGTTCCCTGCCCAAGAAGTAATCTACGACGGCAACAAAGTCATCGGCGTGCAGCTCGGCGACAAGGGCGTGAACCCCGATGGTACGCCCAAAGGCATTTTCGAGGCCGGTCCCAACCTCATCGCCAAGTGCACGGTCTTCTGCGAAGGCACGCGCGGCTCGTGCACGAAGCAGCTCGTGAAGAAGCTCGGCCTCGACGAAGGCAAGAATCCGCAGGCCTACGCCACCGGCGTGAAAGAGGTGTGGGAATTCGAGAGATCGCCGCTGCCGGCTGGTCATGTGATTCACAGCATGGGCTACCCGATGGACAGCAAGACCTTTGGCGGCAGCTTCGTCTACGCCATGTCCGCCAATCAGCTTTCCGTCGGCGTGATCACCGGACTCGACTACCAGGATCCGCTGATCGACCCGCACCAGAAGTTCTGCGAGTTCAAGCAGCACCCGTTCATGCGCAAGCT
>CAZTTW010000439.1:0-4749 GCA_964616265.1 uncultured Myxococcales bacterium
GTGCGGGAAAGCTCGTCCTGCATGGCTTGACGAACGGCCTCTTCGCCAGAAAGCGCGGTCGCCGATGGGTTTGGCGGTGGGGGCAAGATCGGCGGTTTTTCGCTGCCCTTCTCTTTGCGTTCGACCTCGATCTGTTGCACGAGCAGGCTGGGGCTCGTCGCAGAGACGGGCAGGAATCCAGACTCTGCGCCGCAGTAGCCGTTGAACGTCCGGTAGTCGTCGCTCGCCGCCATGATCTTGCTCAGCGCCGTGAGCGGGGTGCCGACAAGATCCACGCCGCGCAGAAGCTCGTCGGGGCGACCATCGACCCACACGCGGTAGACGAGGATGGGCAGGACCTTGAACGCCTGCGGTCCGGTGCGGCCGGTGTTGGTGAACCCGCCGGAAATGTCTCGGAAGAGCAGCCCGTAGGGCTTTCCTTGCCGGCGGGCCTCGTCGCGCAGGCGCTGCCTAAGCTCGTCCACAGGAACCGCAAGCGTGGGTTGCACGACCAAGTTGCCTTGTCTGGCGACGACGTCGTGTCCCTCTTGGCGGCGGCCGTGTCCGTTGGATTTCGAAAAATGGCGCGTCGGTGAACGACCCATCAGAAATCCTTTGAGGACGCCGCCATCGACAAGCGCCACGGGCTGCGCCGGCACGCCCTCGTCATCGAAGCGATAGAAACCGTTCAACTCGTCGCGACCGATGCGTACGAGGGAAGGGTCGTCGTAGACCGAGACGAACGAAGGCATGACCGACTCGCCGATCTTCTTGGCGAAGGTTTGACCTTCGTCGTCCTTCTTCTGTCGATGCCCTTCCACGCGGTGACCGAAGATCTCGTGGAAAAAGACCGCCGCCGCCTTGCCTTCGAGGATGGCTGGTCCGACGAACGGCTCGGCCAGCGGCGCACGTCGCAGCGCGCGCAAGTCAGCAAGAATGGCGTCCACCGCCTTCGCCAGGGCGTTTTCGTCGGGAAGTGAGGCGAGCGTTGCTCCGTCGAAGCTTTCGTGGCGCTCCATATCCATCCCGTCGTCGGCGCGCACACCTGCTTGCAGAAACACCCGCACGAAGTTGCGGCCGGTCTGGATACTTGAGCCTTCGGAGTTGGCAAGCCAGCGGTTCACGCTCTTCACTTCGAGTCGAACCTGCGACCAACGAATGTCCGGTGCGGCGGCAAGGCGCGCGGAAATTCGACGGATGCGCTCTTCCCACGCAGGGGAATCGACGGTGATCGTCGCCGGCGGCTCGATGAAGCTGACGGGGCGTTCGGCAGAAAAATCATCGGATGGGTCGTCGTCGGCGACCTTGAGTTTCTTTTGTGCCCGTATCTTGAGGAAGCGCTCGAGCGCGCTCTTGTAACGCTTGTCGGTGGCTGCCCACGCGACCGCCTTGATGGCTGCCGGCGCATCGTCGAGAGGCAGGAAGACCGCCGCGCTGCCGAACTCGTCGAAATCGAAGCCACCTGACGGTAGCTCGTGGGTTGAGTCGAGCGTGCGGTCGCCTACGCGCACGTCGGTGGTGAGCACCCGGTTGCGGCGATCGGTCGAGCCCAGCAGCGCTCCATCGCTCGCCGCCATCTCGATCTCGCGTTGGTCGTGAACCTCGTAACTAATGAAGTAGGGCGGAATTTCTTGGCTCTTGCGAAGCTCCTTCATGGCGCGCGCAAGCTCTTCCTCAAGCGCGAGTAAGCCCGGCAATTTGATCCCGCTCGACGAGGAACGCTCGTTCTGGCGGTCGGCTTCAGGCGCTCGGGCGGGCTGACCTGGGCCGCGCTCGATTTCGGCGGCGACGGTGTTCTTGTCTGCAGCGGGCGCGACCACCCGACCTCGGCCGGCGCAGCCCAAGAGCAGCGTGGCCAGGGACAGCGAGGCGACCGCTGAGAATGAGCGGATCCGAAAAGCCGAAAAGCAAAGCTCGAATAGTTCTTCCATTGCAGGAACCCGATCCTTTCGTCGCGATCGTATCAGGTCGGCGTCGGTGTCGCGCCTTTCGCCGCGCAAGGCGACATGGGTGTTGTAGACGCACATTACCGGTGAATAGTCTTCGTGTGCGCTTCGTCTCATCGAGTAGACTGCAGTCACTATTCGCCGTCATTGAGCGCTACGGCCGAACCATCGCTTGCCAATTTTGACCGAAGGGCGCTTGCAATGAACCAGGCACGACAATTCACCCGCTGCGATCTTCACATGCACTCCGATGCATCGGTGATGAACGACGAGTGGTACACGAAGCTCTTCGGCTGCCCCGAGAGTTATGCCGATCCGATACGCCAATACGAACTCTGCAAGCTCCGAGGCATGGACTACGTCACCCTGACCGACCACGATACGATCGCGGGCGGCCTACGGCTGGTGGGGCGTCCGGGCTTCTTCCTATCCGAAGAGGTCACGGTTCAATTTCCCGAAAACGGCTGCGTGATGCATGTTCTGGTTTGGAACATTACGTCTGAGCACCACGAACAGATCCAGCTCTTGCGGGCGAACGTGTACGATCTGGTCCGCTATCTCCGCGCCACCGGCATCGCGCACGCGCTCGCCCATCCGATGCTCAGCTCGAACTGGCGCCTCGACGCGTCCTCGCTCGAGAAGGCGATGGTGCTTTTCCCGGTGGTCGAAGCGGTGAACGGTTTGGTTGACCGGCGGAGCGACGCGAGCGTGTCGTATCTGCTCGACTCGCTGACGCCCGAGCTCCTGACCGCATGGTCGGTCAAGCATGCTATCCCGTTGCCGTACGAAGCGGCGCGGATGCCGGCCCGCTGCGCGGGCTCGGATGACCACGTTCACCGCAGGTGCGGAACGGTCTTCACGGAAGCGGAGGGCGACCTCGACGTCCGGGGCTTTCTGGCGAAGGTCGTTGCCGGCCAGGCCAGCCCCGTGGGCACCACGGCCGACGTTCACCGCATGGCTGCCTGTATCGGGCACACGACGTATGAATACTTCCGCCGGCAGAGCGACGGCGGAAAGCAGCGGCCGAGCCCATTCGTCGACCTGATGGATTGCGTGGCGGGACGACCGCGGCAACCCGAAGACCATCCGTCGGGCCCCGCCGCGGCCATGCTCGCCGCCTTCGCGTCGGCCGTGCGCCAGCAATCGAAGGACGCCACCCTCGATATTGCGCAGACACCGACGACTCCGACCGATGCCTGCGACGCGCACTTGGCTGTGACGGTCGACCAGGTCTGCGACACCTTGCTCGCCAAAGCCGCGGGCAGATTGGTCGATGCACTGATCGACTTCGACATCTATGGCCTCCTGCAAGTGTTGCCCGAGCTTGCGGCGGCGTTCGTCGCAGCCGCGCCGACGTTGTTCGCTGCCGATCACCTGGCGAGGCAACATGCGCAGATTCGTCGTGTGTGGCGTGAGTGGACGGCATTTGCGCCACCGCCCGTGGCGGAGCACATGGCGGTATTCTCGGACTCGCTGGAGAAGATCGACGGTGTAGCGGCATGGTGCGGTCGCTTCGAGCAGCAGGCGATGAAGGCTGGCCGGCGCGTCTGGATCGCCAGGTGTGGCGCTGCCGGCAAAGAGGACCCTTCGTGTCTTCCCACGATCGCGCGCTTTCAGCTTCCCTTCTATAGTGGCTTCGAAGTGACTTTGCCGTCGCTGGTCGCGACCCTGGAACGACTTTGGCGCGAGGACATTACCCACGTCGAGCTATCCACGCCGGGCCCGATGGGAATGGTGGGGCTGCTCGCGGCCCGACTCCTTCGCTTGCCGGTAACGGCCTGCTATCACACCGACTTGCCCGACCTCATCGCCACGTTGAGCGGCGAGCCCGGGCTGGCGCGATTCGCGCGGCGCTACCTCGGCTGGTTCTATCGCTCGGTCGATCGCGTCTTCGCGTTTTCGCCTGCATCGCGGGAAAAGCTGGTTGCCATGGGAGTTCCGGCGGGGAACATCAGCTTGATGCCGGTTGCAGTCGACCCCGATGACTTTCATCCGGGACAGTCCTCGTCCACGGCCTATTCCTCGGTCGGCATCGATGCTCGCGAGCGGCCGATTGTTCTGAGTGTCGGCCGGCTTTCGGAAGAAAAGAATCTTCCGCTCGTGATCGACGCCGTCGAGCGCATGCAGCAGCGAGCGTTGCCGCCTTTGCTTGTGGTGGTCGGCGACGGCCCGGCTCGCCTCGATTTGCAATTGCGCTGCCAAGACAAAGAATTCGTGGTCTTCCTTGGCTTCAAGCAGGGCGAGATCCTGCGCAAGCTGTATGCCTCGGCCCGGGTCTTCGTCTTCGCCAGCCGCGTGGATACGCTCGGGTTGGTCAACCTGGAAGCGCTGGCCAGCGGCGTCCCCGTGCTGGTGCCCGACGATTCTGCGATTGCGCAACTGCTCGACCACGATAAGACGGCGATGCTGTTCAAGCCCAACCCGGACGACCTGGCGCAAGCCATTGCAAGGGTGCTCGACGACGCCAGTTGCGCTCGTCGCTTGGCTGACGGCGGCCGACGGCATACGCTGGCTCTTTGGCAGGGGGCGGACTTCAATCGCGTATGGCAGACCATGCTGGACGGCGCGCGAGAACCGGATGCCGACTAGGGATATCCGAGGCGCGAAGGCCGCGCTGCTGGTTTCAATCCACGATGTATCCCCGCTGACTCTGGAGAACAGCCAGCGTGCCGTCGAGGTAGCCCTGGCCGCGGGCGTGCCCGCCCGGGCGCTGACTATCTTGGTGATTCCTCGCCACGAAAACCGTATCTCCCTCGATGAGGATCCGACAACGCGAGCGTGGCTCAGCGGCTTGGCCGAACGGGGCGCTCAACTGGTCATGCAC
>CAZTTW010000440.1:0-4748 GCA_964616265.1 uncultured Myxococcales bacterium
ACTTCCTGACCGAAATCAGCCAGACCTGCGACCGCTTGCTCGTCATCCACAATGGCGAGCTGGTCGGTCAAGGCAGCGAAAGCGAATTGGCCAGTGCCATGGGACAAGGTAGCTCCATGGTCGAGGTGGAGATTCGCGGGCAGTCTGCCGCTCTCGTGGAGCGGCTGGCCCAAGTCCCGACGGTGAGCAAGGTGGACACGCGCCCGGCCGTGGACACGACGGTGATCGAGATTTCCGCGACGAGCGATGTTCGCGCCGCTGTCGCTCGCCTCGTGGTCAGTGAAGGCGCGGATTTGCTTCGGCTCGATCGCAGCGAATCGCGCCTGGAATCGATCTTCATGAATCTCACCCAAACGCCGACCGGAGGGCCGCAATGACCGCGACTTGGCTTATCGCGCGTCGCGAGCTCGGCAGCTATTTGCGGACCATGAGTGGCTACGTCATCGCTGCCATCGTCCTCTTCGTCGACGGTATCTTGTTCAATGTGCGAGCGTTGGGTGCGCAGCAGGATCGACTGTCCTCGGAAGTCCTGAGCGAGTTCTTCTTCAATTCCAGCGGCCTGACCATGGCGGCGGCCATCTTTCTGTCGATGCGCTTACTGGCCGAAGAACGGCAAAGCGGCTCGATGGTTCTGCTCGCGTCGTCGCCGGTACGTGAACGCGAAGTCATCTTAGGAAAGTTCCTCTCGGCCTTTGTCTTCCTGGCCCTCATGACCCTGGCAGGCATCTTCATGCCACTGCTCATTCTCGTGAACGGCAAGCTCTCCTTTGGGCACGTTGCCGTCGGCTACCTGGGCTTGCTTTTGCTGGGCGCCTCGGCGCTGGCCATCGGTACCCTGGGCTCGGCGCTGGCGCGCTCGCAACTGCTGGCTGCCATCCTCTCGGGATCGCTGCTCGTTTGCATGATCGTCGTGTGGATGCTCGGCGCGGTCACCGAGCGCCCCCTCAACGACGTCTTCTTTGCGCTAGCTCTGTGGGGCCGGCACTTCCCGCCGTTCCAAGCCGGCATGCTGAACTTACGTGACGTCATCTACTACCTGGCAGTCACCTACTTCGCTCTCTTCGCCTCGATTCGCGTGCTGGAGGCCCGGCGATGGAACTAGCGCACAAGAAGACCGTCTCGATCGTGTACGCGGCCGGCCTCTTTGCGGTCTACCTCGGCCAGCGTGTGCTGGGCCCCGGCGCAGCCAGCACGACGGCGACAGCGCTCGGGCTGGTCGCCATTCTCGCGGCCATCGTCGTCGGGCTCGTCCGGGGTCGCGCGGCCGGCCGCTCGCTGCCGATGCTTTACCTCGTCGGGCTCGCGGCGCTCGTGCTCTATTTTCTGCGCAGCGACGTTCCCGGCTTTCTCGGCTGGCGTTCGCTAGACGTCAGCATGCCACGTACAAGCGGTGCGCTGGCCGTGCTCTGGCCCGCGGTTCTCCTCGCCGGCACCCTGCCCGTGCTCATGGTCGAGCTTGCGCTGGCCGGCATGGCGCGCTCGCCGAGCGTCGATCTGCGACGGGTGCGCGCTGCCCTGCTGTCCGGCCTCGGCATCACGTTCGCTCTCGTGTTCTGCTTTGCCGTTTGCTACGTGGCGGCCGAGCGCAACGTGAAGGCCGATTTGTCGTTCTTCCGCACGGCGCGCGCCAGCCAAGCCACGAAACAGCTGGTGACGGCCCTGGCCGAGCCCGTCGAGGTGACGCTCTTCTACCCGCCGGGCAACGAAGTCGCGGAAGAGCTCGCGACCTACTTCGCCGATCTCGGCCGAGCTTCGACCAAGCTGACGGTGGCGCGTGTCGACCAGGCGGTCGATCCCGCAAAAGCCAAAGCCCTCGGCGCGAACAGCAATGGCGCCGTGGTGCTGGCGCGGGGGAGCGTGCACGAGTCGATTTCCATTTCGCCCAAGCTGGAAAGTGCTCGCGGTCGGCTGCGTAGCCTCGACCAAGAGGTCTATCGTCGCTTGGTGAGCGTGGCCCGCGGCAAGCGAACTGTGTACATCGTGCAAGGTCACGAAGAGCGCTCGACCACGGCGGCCCACGATGGCAACGACGCTGGCGCGGGCATCAGCCTGCTGCGCGATCTTCTCGTGAACCAGAATCTCGACGTTCGCGAGCTCAGCTTGGCGCAAGGATTGGCCAACGACGTTCCGGCGGACGCGGGCGTCGTCCTGGTCATCGGACCACAGCATCCCATGCTGGCCGAGGAGACTGCTGCCCTCGTGCGCTACTTCCAGCGCGGAGGCCGACTGCTGGTGGCCGTCGATCCCGAGAACGCAGCCGCGACAGCGCCGCTGCTCGGCGCGCTGTCGCTGCAACTGTCGAGCCTGCCGCTGGTGAACGACCGCATTTACCTGTCGCGCACACATCAGAAAGAAGACCGCTTGGGCATCGTGCCGACCAGCTATTCGAGCCACGCCGTCCTCTCGTCGCAGTCCGCCTTCGGATCGCAGATGCCAGTCGTGCTCTTGGCCGCCGGCGCCCTCAGCAAGAGCGCGACGCCGCCCAGACCTGCGCCTACCGTCGACTTCGTGATCCGGACCGAGCCCAACACCTGGGAGGACAAGAACGGCGACCTCGAGTTCCAGCAAGGCAGTGAAGAGCGCAAGAGCGTCCCCGTCGCCGCGGCCGTGACCTTGCGCAAGAGCGGCAGCGCGGAACAAGACGCACGCGCCTTCGTCCTCGGCGATTCGGACGTCTTTGACGATCTCCTCATTCACAACCGAGCCAACGCCATGCTCGCGTTCGACAGCGTTCGCTGGCTCTTGGGCGAGCCCGAGAGCACGGGTCCGATCAGCAGTGAAGAGGACGTGCCCGTTCGGCACACGCGCAAACAGGACGTCTTCTGGTTTTACTCGTCGGTGTTCGCGGCCCCTTCTCTCGTGCTGCTCGCCGGCTGGGCAGCGACGCGCAAGCGCCGCAAGAACGAGGTGACGTCATGACGTTTCGCCAAGTCGCTACACAAGGGGGATTGGCGCTCGCCGCGCTCGTCGCCGCCTACTTCACCTGGCAACGCAGTCCCGAGCTCGCCCCCGACGAAGTCGTGGTGGTCGAGGCCGGCAAGAACGACCTCGTCCGTGCACGTTTCGACGACCAGGAAAAGCACACTTGGGTCGAGCTATCGCGCTCTGCCGACGACGCCGGCCCGTTCGTCAACGTGCATCTGGGGCCGCAAGAGCAAGCCATGTCGGGCAAAGGCGACAAGGGCGACAAGGGCGACAAAGGCGACAAAGACGCCGCGCCCAAGAAGACGCCCGAGCGTCTCGTCCGCGGCAGCGATGCGTCCGACAAACTAATCGCTTCGCTGACGCCTTTGCGGGCCTCGCGCAGCCTCGGCATTCTGTCAGCCGACAAGCTCAAGGATCTCGGCATCGATACGGCCAAGAAGCGACTCACGCTCGATCTTCGCAACGGCAAGCGAAGCTTTTCGATGACGGCCGCGCCCGCCGGCGGAAGCGAGCCCTACCTGCGCGACGAGCAGAGCGGCCAAGTGTACTTGGTCGCGCGCTCGATCCTGTCCGACTTCCAAGCTGCCGCGTCGATCCTTCCCGAACGTCGGGTGCACGCATTCAAGCTCGAGGAAGCGGATCGCGTGACAGTTGCCTTGGGCGCGGTCCGCCGCGAATTCGTCGTTTCCCACGGCGAAAATGGTGTATTTCTGGCACTGGCCGCCTCGCCGAACAAAGCCGATTCGGCCTTCAAGACCTGGCACGACCGGGCCTTCAGTGCCTGGCCGGCGGAAGTGCTTGGCAAAGACGAGGTTCCTGCTGAAGGCATGCCTCAGGTCGAGCTACGCATCGACTACAGCACCCGGGGACGCCGCCTCGGCTTCCTGGAAATCGCCAAAGCCGCGACGGTCGCAAGCAACGCCGACGGCGCAAAGACAACACTTTTCGCGCGCAGTGAGCACACCCTGGGTTGGCTCAAGCTTTCCGTCGACAATCTTCTCGCCGACGCACAGCCGTTGCTGCGTTAGGGCCGCTTCTTCGCCGCTTCTGCCGCCAAGTCCTCTTCCATTTCGCGAAGGGCGTTGGCGCGAACCACGCGCGTGAGCTGGCGGTCGAGATCCTCGATCTTCGTAAACGAGCGAAAGAGCAAGTAGAAGAGCATGAGAATGGACAAGTACATGGCGATGTCGACGCCACGGCCGACGCCGAGGCGGGTGGCGAGCCAACTCGTCGTGTCCGGCTGAACGCCGACCACTACGACACCCGTCCAAAAGAGGAGCCACAAGAACAGATTCAGGCCCGTCATGCCGCCGCGCCGGTAGCGAAGCAACACGCGCGACGCCGCGAAAACGGCGAAACAGATGAGAACGATCTGAATGGCGTGCATGGTTATCCGATGAAGCGCCGGAAAATCAGCTTGATGGCGACCTTCACGCCGACGAAGAAGTTCTGGCCCTTCGACATCGAGTAGTCCGTGTAGATAGCCTTGATGGGTACCTCGTCCATGCGCCAGTGCTTGTCTTTCATTTCCTTGAGAAACTCGGACAGCGATTCCATGCCGTTGGTACGCAGCTCGATGGTGTGCGCTGCCTTTCGGGAAAGGCCGCGCAAGCCGCTCTGGCTGTCGGTCACCCAGACGCCAAAGAGAAAGAAAGTCAGGATGTTTCCGATGGTATTGAAGATCACCCGGTGGACCGGCATGTTGCCTGGCTGGTCACCCTTCTTGAGGCGCGAGCCGATGACGAACTCCACGTCTCCTTGGGCGAGTCGCTCGAAAACCTTGCCGGCATCTTCGGCCAAATGCTGTCCGTCCGCATCCATGG
>CAZTTW010000441.1:0-4748 GCA_964616265.1 uncultured Myxococcales bacterium
ACGCCATCACTGGTCACGGGCACTTGGACGGTCTTCTTCATCGTCATGGTGTTGCTACTTCTGCACGGCCAATGCCACCATTCTACTACGTATCCGCGCGAAACGTCGGTAATCCGCTTGGCTCGGAAGCTGGAAGGTCGGGTCGCAACTCGGGCGCAAAGGACGCGTGCATGGCCCGCGCGGAACGAGTATGAAGGTCGCATGAACGAGAAGGAACAGGACTTTGCTTCGCTACTGGCCGAGTTTGAAAAGCGCGACGCTGGCGTCCGCCACGCGAGCGTCGGTGACACCGTCCGCGGCCGCGTGGCGCAGATCGGACGCGAATCAGCGGTCGTCGAGATTGTCGGCGGCGGCGAAGGCATCATCGAGCTCGACCAATTACGCGACGCCGACGGCAACGTCACCGTGAAGCTGGGCGACGAGATCGAAGCACGCGTGACCGAGACCATGGACAAGCAGGGCTGCGTGGTCCTGCGACGGTCGATGGCGCGCGGACCGGAGGCCAAAGCCGAGCTTCAGCAAGCCGCGGAGTTGGGCCTGGCGGTCGAGGGAACCGTTATGGCGGTGAACAAAGGCGGCGTCGAGGTCCTGGTGGCCGGCGTGCGCGGTTTCTGTCCCATCTCTCAGCTCGATATCCGCCACGTGGCGGATCCGGCGGAATTCATGGGGCACCAATACTCGTTCCGCATCACGCGTTACGAGAACGATCGGCGCGGCGCCAATCTCGTGCTCTCGCGGCGCGCCCTCCTCGAAGAAGAAGCTCGCGGCCGAGCCGAGAAAATCCGATCGAAGCTGGTGGTAGGAGCCGTCCTGCACGGCGTGGTTGCCTCGATGAAGGACTTCGGCGCCTTTGTCGATTTGGGCGGCATCGAGGGAATGCTCCACGTCTCCGAGCTGGGCTACTCGCGCACCTCGAAGCCAAGCGAAGTTCTCGCCGTCGGGCAAGAGCTGGAGGTCCAGATCATTCGTATCGAAAAGACCGACGATCCTCGGCGGCCCGAGCGGATCGCCCTGTCGTTGAAGTCCCTGGCGCGCGATCCTTGGGATGATGTTCGCACGCGCTTTCCGTCGGGAACGCAGGTGGTTGGTACGGTCATGCGGGTCGAGCCGTTCGGTGCCTTCGTCGAGCTTGCGCCCGGCATCGACGGGCTCGTGCACTCGTCTGAGCTGTCGGGCGGCAAGCAGATTCGCCACGCGCGCGAGCTTTGCAAAGTCGGCGATCGCCTCGCGGTGACCGTGCTGGCACTGGATCACGAGCGCCGTCGCATTTCGCTTGGCGTGGGCGAACGAACGGACGTGGTTACGGACGAGGATCTCGACCGCGCGCGCGCGGTGGCTGGCCCGGGACGCCTGGGAACTCTCGGCGACTTGCTGCGCGCGAAGAAACCCTGACCGCCGGGCGTCCGACTGCGGTCGTGGCGCGGGGCGAATGGGCATTCGCGCCAGATGTTGTAGAATAGCTAGGCGATGCGGCGCTCTCGTCGACGATTCAGGCAACGAGTCTACGCCGCAGAGCGGAGTTGTTGAATGCTGTCTGGTTACGATCCTCAGCTGGCGAAGATCACCGTTGAAGGATACCTGACTCTCTCCGCAACGATCAATTGGCACCTCTCGGCGCGCAAAATCGATTTGCGTGCACTCTTGCGCGTCATCCTGGGGCCGGTCAAGGTGGCAGATCAGGCACCACTTCTCGAGGCGCTCAGTTACCTGCACCATGCGTACGGCGACCGTCGGCGCAAGAATGGTCCGGCAGCGGTCCTGCATTGTTTGCGCATCGCCGCCATGCTCGCACGCGTGATGCCCGAGCCGACGACCCTCGACCTGCTCGGCGCACTTCTGCACGACAAAGAGGAGGACCTCACGCGCGAAGAGCTGGGCGATGCGGAATGGGATCGCGTGCAGACCGAGTTCGCGCGCGTGCTCGACAAGATCGATTCGAATCACCGCTGGTTCTTGGGCGAGCGCATCGCGCTCCTTTGGCGGCAAAACACCCAGTCGTACTACGACTACGTTGGTACGGTCTTGGCGAAGGTGCGGACGATGCCCGACCTTCTGCACTGCAAGCTGGCCGACCGCCTGGACAACACCCTAGATATTGCGGTCCAGCGCGCTCCGGTCGATCAAAGCGCCTTTTTCGAGCTCGCGTTCGGTACGCTTTTCCTGCCCGACTATCAGCCCGGTCCGAGCGAAGGATCCGTGGTTCCTGACCTGGAAGCGTGTGTGTTGCTAGTATCGCAGCTCTTCAAGAATGTGATCGTGCTTAGCATGCTCCGGCAGCAGCAACTCGCGGATCTCGACCAGACAACGTCGCGGCTCTTCCACGCTCTTGCCGCTACCAGCAGTGAGCAGGCGCAGTGGGCAGTGGCCGGCCTGCTGTCATCGCCCAGTCTGACTTGGCAGGATCGGCGCAAATTGCTGCGCGAGATGATGGACTACTGCGCGGGCGGCGGCATGGCGGCGATCCATCGCAAAGAAAAGGGCGGCCTGCTCGATGGCAGCTTTCTCGAACATTTTGCGACGCCCGACGATCGCGCCCGCAAGAAGCAGCTCGAAGTGCTGTACCACGATCGCCCCCTCTTCATTCGGGTGCTGATTCTCTACATTGGCATGTTCACCAGCTTCGTCGTGGATCCGCGCTACTACCTGCACGGCATCGATCGCAACGGCCTGCACGCGCTGGACTAGGGGCTGTCCCTAGTTCTTGAGACGCAAGAGGTGGCATTGGGGATGGCGGCGTTCGGCTTCTGCGGGCTTGCGCCGGGGTTCCCCCTCGGCGGCCGCACGCCATAGGCCGCGCTTCGCGCGTCCGTGGCGCGCTCGGCTTCCGGGTCCTTACGCGACCGGCAGCGAAGTAGGGATTGACAGCAACGCCCCGCAAGCCGGTCGCGGGCCCCTGTCCCGACTCGCTGGCGCGCGAGCGCGGACGCCCGCGGCGCTCGTCTACGCCGCCTCGGAGGAATCCCCGGCCGCCCGCACGCCGACCTTGGCTTCAGCGAAGCCACAGCCACGCACAAGCGAGCTGGACGAGCGCTAGATAATTACGCGAGGTCTTCTCGTAGCGAGTTGCGATAGCGCGAAACCGCTTGAGCCGGTGAAAGAAAACCTCGACGAGATAGCGCTGACCATAGAGCGCTCGATCCAGCCGATGCTTCTTCTTTCGCTCGGGCTTCGAATGAATGACGGGCTTCATGCCACGGCCGCGTATCGCGCGCACGAAGTCGTTCGAATCGTAGCCGGTGTCGCCGATCAGTGCCTTACCATTGGCCTGCGCGAGCAACTCGTTGGCGGCCACTATCTCGTGCCGCTGGCCCGGCGTTAGCGTGACGTAGAGCGGGCGGCCTTTGGTGTCGACGACAGCATGGAGCTTGGTCGAAAAACCTCCTCGAGAGCGGCCCAAAGCATTGCGTTCGATCCCCCTTTTCCGCCGGAGGAATCCTGGTGCGCACGAATCACGGAACCGTCGACGATGGAGCCAGTCTCATCGACCTCGAACTTCAGCTCACGAAAAATCGCGGCCCAGTGGTCCTTGCGGGCCCAGTTTGCGAATCGGTTGTAGGCGCTTTTTCAAGGCCCGAAGCACTCGGGCAGGTCGCGCCAAGGAAGGCCGGTTTTTGCCCTGAACAAGACGGCCTCGATGAATAGGCGGTCGCCGCGAAGCGCGCGCAGTCCGCTCGTTTGAGGCGGAAGCACTTCCTGTAATCGAGCCCATTGACGGTCGGTCAGCGCATAGTGATGCACGACCCTTTTTGATCACAGTGTTGCCAGAAGCCGCAAAAAAACTCTGCTATGCGCCTCGTCCAAGGACGAACCGAGCTGAGGTCAAGCTCGGCGCGGGCGGCCGGGAGCGCACCCGACGGGACGTGCGTAGGCGCTCCGCGAGCGCAGCGAGCGGATGCCAGCCGAAGTCCGAGGAAGTCATGGACGCGCACAGCGCGGCCGTTGACTTCCGTTCCCGGCGGGGGCGTCCCGGCGCAAGCCCGCACAAGCCGAGCGCCGCCTTCTCCGATTTCCCCCTTTCCCTCGGAGAATTAGGGACAGCCCTTAGCCGCCGAGTAGCCGTCGGAATTCAGCTTCGTCGATGACTTCGACACCGAGGCTTTCCGCTTTGGCGAGCTTGGAGCCGGGCTCTGCTCCTGCAACAACGAAGCTCGTCTTCTTCGATACGCTCGAGGTCACGCGGGCGCCGGCTTTCTCCGCTGCTTGCGTCGCATCCTCGCGGGACAGGCCTTCCAGGGTACCCGTGATGACCACGATCTTTCCGGCCAGGGGCAGCGGCCCGGCAGGCGCTTCGGTGGCCTCGTCTTCGAGCCGTAGCCCGGCCTGCTTCAGCTTCTCGATGAGTGCAACATTCTCGCCGGCGCGGAACCAGTCGTGGACATTGCCGGCGATCTCGGGCCCGATGCCGTCCACACTTTCGAGTGCTTCCTGGCTAGCGCCGGCCAGCTCGTCGATCGCGCGGAAACGCTTGGCCAGCAGCTGAGCCACGTGCGAGCCCACGTGCGGGATCGACAAGCCGACGAGCAATCGCCACAGCGGCCGGTCTTTGGACGCGGCGATGGCTTGGGTGAGGTTGCTCGCCGATTTCTCGCCGAAGCCGGGCAGGGTGGATAGCTTCGCGACGTCGAGGCGATAGAGATCCGATGGATCGCTCACCCAACCGCGCTCCATGAGCGCGACCACGGTTTGATAGCCCAGGTGCTCGATGTCGAGCGCGTCCGGCGAGCCGTAGTGGAAGAGCCAGCGCGCGC
>CAZTTW010000442.1:0-2772 GCA_964616265.1 uncultured Myxococcales bacterium
TGACCAGCCCCGAAGCAATCAACGTCGCAAGCCGTGCCGTCATCGTCGTGGAAAACTTTCGCGTGTCCATGCTGGTCTCCATGGTTTGTGGCATCCGTTCCATTCAGTCACCGCTCAGGTCCCTGAAACAGCCACCGTGCCGTCGCGCCCACTCACGAGCATAACTCAATAGAGGAAGGACTGCCCTTATGTTGCCGGAGCCTCTTGGATTTTGTCAACGTGAATAGGGCAGTGGCTCAATATATAGAGCAAGCAATCCGTCTCTGGCGCCGACGCCAATTACCTCTTTGTCGTACCTGATAGCTTATTTGTGCTAGCACAGCCGATTCGTGACGCTGGCCCCATCCGGACGCGCAGCAACCTCGCCAAAAGAGACCTGCTGCAATGGCAACCGTGTACAATGAAAACCATCGTCATCTCGGGACCGGGACGACAGGCGCCAAAGCAAAACATGGGTAACAGGCAGCGCTATGCTTGAATTTTTGACCATCGACAACTTCACGCGCTGCTCGACATTCTCCGTCGCTGGCGGCTGCGGCGAGACGTTTATAAGTATTGCGACACCGGAAGGATTGAGTTTTTCCGAAGCGCTTGCCGAGTTGGAACTCAGGTACGCGTCGGCGGTCGACCGACTAGGGTTGTCCGATTCGACGGCGATCTTTAGCCGCATCTTCCTGAGCGACATCCTGAACCAAGAATCGGGCCTTCTTCGCTCCACGCTTTTCCACCGGCTGCGAGCTTCCTGCGCGGTATCGATCATCGAACAAAGGCCAGTAGGTTGCGGACCTGTCTCCCTGCTCTCGTATCACCTTCGCGACCCGAAGAAGCCACTTGCCAAGCAACTGTCGCGTCCCATGTCCGACGACTGGCGCAACGACCTTGTTGTCAAAGGCAAGAACTATTCTCTGCTCCTCAGTGCAAACCACACCAGCGGCGACGTCTTCAACGCCTATTCTCAGACTCAAACAGTCTTCAATTCCCTCAATTCAATTCTTGAGCAAAACGGCATGAACCTTCTCGCGAACGGCATCCGCACCTGGGTGTACATGCGAGACCTCGACAATCACTACAAAGACATGGTTCGCGCGCGGCGCGAGTATTTTGCGGCGCACGGCCTTACCGATAGGACGCGCTACCTAGCGAGCACCGGAATTCTGGGAATGACTCATTCGCCGGAGAAGATCGTCTCCGTCGATTCTTTGTCGGTGGGTGGCCTGAGCGCGGGCCAGATCGTCCGCATGGAGGCCCTCTCGCATCTTTGGCCAACCATTCTCTATGGCGTCACCTTCGAGCGGGGATTGCGAGTGCGGTTCGGCGACCGATCGCACCTCTATATTTCCGGTACCGCGAGCATCAACAAAGAAGGTGAGGTGGTGCACGTGGGCGACGCCGAGTTGCAGACTCGACGAGCGATAGAAAACGTGCGCGCGCTGCTGGCGGCACAATCGGCGACTCTCGACGATATGGCCTACGTGATTGCCTACGTTCGGAACGTACACGACCGGCAACGGGTCGCGAAAGTGCTCGACGAGCAGCTTGGCCGAAAGATGCCGCTGGTGTTCACCGAGGCGGCCGTCTGCCGTCCCGCCTGGCTGATGGAGCTCGAAGGCGTGGCGATCATTCCTGACGCGAGCGAGTTTCCGCCGTTCCTATAGGAGATTCTGCAACTCCGGCCCTCGCTTCCCCTGCCGCGTTGACGATTTTGTTGGCGCAAACAGCGGCTCGCGGTCATAGTGTGTGCCGTTGTCCCTGCCTTCGCGTCCGCGAAGTGCGCCGGAACCGGTTGACGGTCTTTCTGTCTGAACGGTTTTTTGCACGGACTGCCGTTCACACTCCCAACCATCCGACTCATCCGACCATCCGTTTTCTCATGGATGCGGCGCAGTGAGAGGAATCGGGAGATCTCACCGAGGTTTCTTGTTTGATGATCGCTACGTCTCAATCCCTACGCTCCAGCTCTGCCCCGAATCCTGCCTTCTCGCCGCCTGCGCACCTTGCTCCGACCAACCCGAGTGGATTTGCGGCTCTTGGCCTGCGCGAGCCTATCCTGCGCGCCGTCGCCGCCGAGGGATATACCTCGCCGACTCCAATTCAGCTGCAGTCCATTCCCAAGGTCATGCAGGGACACGACCTTTTGGGTTGCGCGCAGACGGGAACCGGCAAAACTGCGGCCTTTGCTCTGCCTCTCCTACACCGGTTGGCCGAGCCAACGAGCGGCGGCCAGCGTGGACCGCGCGTCCTCGTGCTCGTGCCCACGCGTGAGCTCGCGGTGCAAATCGCCGAAAGCTTCAGCGTCTACGGGCGCCACTTGCCTATCAAGACCACCGTGGTCTTCGGCGGCGTCTCGCAAGGAGCCCAGGTGACGGCGCTCCGTCGGGGCGTGGATGTCTTGGTCGCCACGCCAGGACGCTTGATCGATCTCATGAGCCAGGGGCACGCTCCACTCGGCGATGTCGAGACCCTGGTGCTCGACGAAGCCGACCGCATGCTCGACATGGGATTCATCGATCCCATCCGTCGCATCATCGGCAAGCTTCCGAGCAAGCGGCAAAACCTTCTCTTCTCCGCCACCATGCCACCGCCCATCGCGAGCCTGGCCGACCAGATCCTGCGCAACCCAGTCAAAGTTTCGGTCGCGCCGGTGGCGAGCACCGTCGACACCGTCAAGCAGTGGGTGCTCTTCGTTCGGCAATCCGACAAGCGCTCGCTGTTGCGCGAGATTCTGCGCGATCCGACCCTGACCCGCGCCATTGTCTTTACGCGCACCAAGGC
>CAZTTW010000442.1:2872-4736 GCA_964616265.1 uncultured Myxococcales bacterium
AGATTCTGCGCGATCCGACCCTGACCCGCGCCATTGTCTTTACGCGCACCAAGGCAGGCGCCAATCGCGTTGCCCGCGATTTGGACAGCGCGGGTGTGACCGCCGAAGCAATCCACGGCAACAAGAGCCAGAACGCCCGTCAGAAGGCGCTCGGCGCATTCCGCGACGGAGAGGTCCGCGTCCTGGTCGCAACCGACATCGCCGCACGGGGTATCGATGTGGATGGCATCAGCCACGTGATCAACTTCGAGTTGCCCAACGAACCCGAAAGCTACGTGCATCGGATCGGCCGCACGGCGCGCGCGGGTGCCCGCGGCGTGGCGCTATCGTTTTGTGATGCCGCCGAGCGGACCTATCTGCGCGACATCGAGCGCCTGACCCGCGCCAAGATCGCCGTGGTGGAGAACCACCCATTCACCGCCAACAGCAACGAAGCGACGCCCATTCCGCCGCGCCAGAATCGCGGTGGCGGACGAGGCTTTAGTGGCCATCGCCGTGGCCCCTCCCGCCGCGGATAGACTGAACCGAGTCCGGCCTAGCCCGCGCTTCGCCAGGGCTAGCCCATCGCGCGAGGAACGTTGTGCCCCGACCGTTCCGCTTGCGTAACGGCGTTCGGACGACATTCGCAGTCGATCATCGCGATCGTGGGAATGCAGGGCTCGTGATCGCGGTTTCATGGCTGTTCGATGAAGCCGCAGTTTCCATCTGGCAAGCGGAGTCGTGGACGGTTGTTGCTGGGTCTTGCGGCAATCGCCGGACTATTCCTTACCGAGGGTGCCCTGGGCAGCGTGCTCTACCGGCGCTTCAACTCAGATGCCCTGCATTCCTACGAAACCTCAGTGGCCAGCGTCGAACAGGTCACTCGAATCGCAAGCGACGTCGACAAAAAGCGCATCCTCGCCGACGAGTTCGTGCTCGAGCATGATCCGGAAGCCATGTCGGCCGTGGAAAGGCAGCTTGCCGACGTTCGCGCAGACCTTCGCCAGGCGGAAGCCGCGTACGCTCCGCTCATCGAGTTGCCCAACGAGGATACGATCTCGCGGCAGGCCCGATCTCTCGATGCCAGGTTGGATCGCGGCATTCACGACGTCTTGGCGATTTACCGCGAAAAGGGAAGTGCCGAGGCGCGGGCGCGTTTGTCCACCGTGCAGCAAGACTACGAGCAACTCGATCGCACGCTGGCGGCGCTGGTTCAGCTGAATCTGGGCGGCGCAGCGGAGGCCATGTACCGCATTGGCACGCTTCGACGCCGCACCGAAATCGCCGAGTGGGCTACCCGAATCGCCGGATTGTTCGCGCTGTTGCTTTTCGGTTTCTGGGGGGCGCGCCGAATCGTCAGGTACGAAGATCAGATCACCAGCTACGCAAGAGAGATTGAAGAACGAAACAGCGACCTCGACTCTTTCGCCGGTCGTGTTGCCCATGACCTTCGAAATGCCCTCGGCCCGATTGTGATGTCGCCGCATATGTTGCGACAAGCATCGGAACAATCCGAGCGAATCGCCACGATTGCCGGTCGGATCGAACGATGCTCGGATCGAGTCATCGCAATCGTCAACGCGCTGCTGTCCTTCTCGCGCGCAAGTCAAAAGGCAGAAGCCAACGAATCCGCTCCCCTCGAGGTTGCCGTGAAAGATCTCCGCGAGGAGTTGGCACCGCTTGTCGCTCAGTTCGATGTGTCGGTCGAAATCGGAAGCATTCCCAAGGTGCATCTTCGGTGTAACCCCGGACTGCTCCATGTCGTTCTCGCCAATCTATGCGGTAACGCCGTGAAGTATCTGCAGGGGCAGCCCTAGCGGCGAGTTCGCCTTTCGGCACGGACAGAGGGCGAGCTCTGCCGCATCGAGGTCGAGGACACCGGCCC
>CAZTTW010000443.1:0-3567 GCA_964616265.1 uncultured Myxococcales bacterium
AGAAGAAGCTTGGCCCCGGTGGCTACTTCTTCGTGCCGGGCGGACTCAAGCACACCAGCGGATGCCTCGCCGGTGCGCCGTGCCTGCTGTTTCAGGAGGGCCCTGGTGCATTTGATATGAAGCCGGTCGAAGCTAAAAAGGCTCCCGAAAAGAAGTAAGCCTAGCGTGATTCGAGGGGCCGACCGTCTGGGCCGGCCCCGCGGATGCCGCCCCACGCGACTGCGCCCATGATTCCCATCGCGCCGGATCTCGCCTCGGTCCGCTTCCACGAACGATGGCTGCGTGAATGGCCGTTGGGTCTGGCCGTCGCAACGCTCGTACTGGCGCTGGTGGGCAAGGGCCCACCACTGCGATGAGCCGGCCAGCGCCGCTTATCGCCCTTCTGCTGATCGTTTGCAGCGTCATGCTTGCGGCGGCGATCGCGATGGTCCGCCACGCCGAAATCCTTGCGTGCTCAATGGGTTCATTGGACTCACCCTCCTGCTGGGCGGACTCCGTTTCCGCGAACAGCACTACAATCTCCATAGCGCCAATGCCTTTCTCGTGATGATCCTTCCCCTGACCGTGCTCGGCTTGGTCGTGCCGAATTACACGCGCGCGACTCCGGGCCCGACCCTTGCCGGGCTCGATGCTCTTTCACGCCGTGATGCTTGGGCTCTACGGTCTGCCACTCGTATTGCTGGCCAAGCAAATGGCCGCCCCGCTAGACGCCGTGGTCAGCAGACTCGGGGCACCGCGAGCGCTCGGTGGATTCATCATGGCGGTGCTTGTGCTCATGCCAGAGTCTATTGCCGCCATCCGCGCCACCCTGGCCAATCAGCTCCAGCGTTCCATGAATATCCTGCTTGGTTCCGTGCTCGCGTCCATCGGATTGACCATTCCACTGGTCATCGGTGTATCGCTCATCACCGGGCGGGTCCTGGTGCTCGGCCTGGATCCCTTGGATACGGTGATGCTCCTGCTCACCCTGGTCACCAGCACCCTGACCTTTTCCCTGCCGAAAACCAACGTCCTACTCGGCTGCGTCCATCTCCTGCTCTTTGGCTCGTATTTCATGCTGATGTTTGATCGCTGAGAGTTGTCGAAGTCCGCCGGACCCACCGCTTCAGGATGGACTGCGTAATAACCTCGGAGTATCTTGCTCGGATTGGTGCAAACTGTAACGTGGCCAACGACCGGAGCATCTGACATCAACGATGTGCTGCATTGCTCTGCTCCTGCGCCGGCCGGTGCGAGGGTGGGGTCTGCCCGATAGGCGATTTTAGAATTCGTCACGAAACGAAAGGACGCGTGCATGTTCGCGAATCAGATAGTTGGCAAACCTTATCCTAAGGCTGAGCGACGTTCGAAGAGGCTGCCCGCCTCCTTCGTCGAGGTTGTCGCGATGGCCGCCCTGGCCGTGTTCGCTTACGCGGGCTGCGGTGGATCGAGCAGCAGCAAGGCAAGTCCGACGCCGCTCTGCGTGCGCCCGAGCGACTGCAGTGGGACCCTCGTCTGCATCCAGGGTTATTGCGTCCAGGAATGCCAACAGTCGAAGGATTGCCCGACCGGCGAGCGTTGTATTGCAGCAACCGGCGGCAACAGCTGCCAGCCGCCCGAGAAAAGCAGCTGCGCCTACACCAGCCAATGCACAAGTCCCTTGGTTTGCGGCATCGACCAGCAGTGCCGCAACCAATGCCAGGCCGACATCGATTGCCCAACCAATCAGAAGTGCACGCCGATCACGAAGCTGTGCTGGGATCCCTCCATCGACAAAATCAATCCGGCGACTGGCGACCTCTTCACCGCCAGCGTCGATGCCGGCAGCAATGGGCCCGACGCCGGCGTGGGCGTAGACGGCGCTACGCCTCAACCGGACGTCGCCCTTCCGACGCCCGATGCGCCGATCTCCGTTGATGGCGGCGTCGCGGATCACCCGAGCAGCGGAATCGATGCCGCTTCTGCATCCGCGGATGTTGCGTTTTCGCTGGATGGGCCGGTCTTGGCAGCGGACGGTGTCGTCGTCGCGCCAAATGCATCGGTACGCCAAGGTCAAATCAACATCACCGTGACTGTCACCCGGGCCGCGGGTGGGCTTGCCAATGCCGGACCCTTCGACATGGGCGATCTGACCGCCCGAGCGCAGCCGGGCAGCACAGACACCTCGCTCGTGCTCAAGGTTTCCGTTCCCCACGGCGCCGCCCTCGGGGCACGCACCCTCAAGATTGGCACGGCCGCCGGTGTCGTCACTGCTGCCAATGTCGTCCAGGTCACGGCGATTACCTCGGGGCCAACCGGCGTCGATACGAATGTCGGCTCGGCTGCGTCGCCTTTCTTGACGCTCAAGCAGGCCATGCTGGTCGCGGACGTGGGCGACACGATCCACCTGATGGATGGAACGTATACAATAAAGACCGGCGAAACCTGGGGCTATGTTCTGCCGGCAAATCTCACCATCGAAGGCGATTCGACGGCCGGCACCATCATCGACGGCGTGGGGGCGACCACCAATCCGAACGGGTTCAACGCCTCGACTGCGCTTACGTTGAAGACGCTCACCGCGCAGCACTTCTACTACGGCATCGACATGAAGAATCCAGCGAGCACGGTGACCCTGCAGGACGTCCAGCTGAGCGGCAACGGCAGCACGGCCATTTACGTCGAGCAGGCTGCGACGGGCTCTACGGTCAATATCCTCGGCAAGCAGGGCCTCATCGATCAGCCCGGCCAGAGCGCAATTACCGTCTACAATTCGCCCAAGACCACCGTGAACATCACGGATGCGACCGTTCAAGGTGGAAGCTACGTCATCCAATACTCGTACGATTGCTCGAGCAGCAAGCTGAATATTACGGGCGGCACGGTCAAAGAGCTCAGCAGCTACAATGCCATCTACATGAGCATCAGCTCGAACGCGACGGGCACCACGGCGACACTCAGCAATGCCACCATCGTCGGCAATGTCTACTTCAGCGATGCCAAGGGAACACTGACCATCTCAGATTCGAACATCACGCAGAAATACGGCAACGGTATTGACTTTGGCGGCTTGGCCTTGAACATGAGCAAGACGACCATCGCGATGTCTGCGGCCAATGACGGCATCTATCTGACAGGCACACAATCCGCCATGGTGCTTAGTGGCGTAACCATCACCGGCGGCGGGTACGGCATTCAGCAAACCGGCGCTGGCAGCAGCGCCAAGCTGCGCGGCACGACCATCCAAGGCACCACCTACGATGCGTATATTCTGCAGGCGGGCGATCTGGACCTTGGCACGGCCACCGACTCCGGCGATAACGTCCTCGCAGCACCGTCGAGCACGTCGTACTGGTGTCTCGACATTTCCCGTCCGCAAGGTGCAGCCGCTGGCAACCCGGTGACCTGCAGTGGAACGACACTCAATGGCCAGGCGCCCAACCCGGGCACCATCGACGCCTCGGCGGGGACAGTCAGTCTGCAACCCCAACGCTACTACGTGTCGACCGGGAACAAGCTGACCTTCTACTAGGTCTGAAGATGCATAGAAATGGGTAACGACCGCGATCCGGCATCACCCGAGTTCGGCAAGACGTCGCCCGGCCCCGC
>CAZTTW010000443.1:3667-4727 GCA_964616265.1 uncultured Myxococcales bacterium
TCGTTCGGACAGCTGGCGGACGGCCGGCAGTATTTCGTCATGGAATACCTCGAGGGCCGAACCCTCGCCGAGCGGTTGATTGCGCGCGATTTGGCGCCGGCCGATCTGCCGTCACTCCTCGGGCAAATCTGCGATGCGCTGGACGCTGCTCACACGGAGAACATCGTTCACCGCGACCTCAAGCCCGAGAACATCTGGATTGTGGAGCCCCGGCGAGGTCGCCCGTTCATTAAGCTGCTTGATTTCGGTATTGCCAAGCTGCTCGTGGGCGCGCCGTCGACGACCCAAGTGGGCGTTCTGATGGGCACGCCCCACTATATGTCGCCCGAGCAGTGTCACGGTCGCGACATCGACGCCCGCACCGATGTCTATGCAATGGGCGTGATTCTCTACGAGGTCTTTGCTGGCAAGCTGCCCTTCTCGGGCGACACCTTCGCCGAGATTCTGACCAAGCAGCTGACGGAATTACCCGAGCCGCCGTCGCATTTTGCGACCATGTCGTCGGCGCTCGAAACGCTCATCCTGCGCTGTCTCGCCAAATCTGCGAATGACCGACCGCAAAGCGCCCACGAGCTGGGAGAGGAGCTGAGCAAAATCTTATCGCTCCGGCCCGCTTCGCCAACCGCCGTGGTAGGCGCGACTGCCGTCAAAGGACCCGCGATCACGACCCTGCGCGGATCGGCACATGGGCTCGAACAACTCGAAGCTCCCGTCGAGAAAAGTCGTCGCTGGCTGTGGTTTCTCCTCGCGGTTCCGGTGGCTGCCGCCGGCGTGCTGCTCTTCGCCGAGCGGCGAGCGCCCGCACCCAAGGAATCGCCCACCGTGACGGCGATCCAACCGGGCGTGCCAAGTCCGTCGCTTGCGCCCATGCCCCAAGATGGCGGCGACGACCATGGAAGCAAAGCTCCGGAAGCAGTCGCAGAAGGCAAGCCGCCAACCGAAGCGCCCGAGCCCAAGGCCGAACCCAAACGCAAGCCGGCCACCGCGCCAGGCGCTGGCAAGCCGTCACGCTCGCGCGCTTCCAGCAGCGGCCTTGTCACTGACAACCCATTTCGCTAGG
>CAZTTW010000444.1:0-4716 GCA_964616265.1 uncultured Myxococcales bacterium
TGTCGCAACTCGAATCTTTGCCGTGGTCCGATCGCACGGTTGCCAGCCTGCGCGCTCATTTCCCCGACGCACGCCTCATCCCTGTGCCATTGCAAGTCGTGCCTGCCTCGACCAGCAAGGAGAAACCGTGAAGTCGCTCTTGGTCGCCCTCGCCTTCCTGTCCACCGGCTCCGCGACGGCCGCGGAGACCACGACGTTCGTCTTGGTGGTGGCCAGCAACCGCGGGCCGGCCCTGGATCGTCCGCCTTTGCAGTATGCCGACGACGACGGAGCCAAGTACCGCGAGGTCTTCGCCACGCTGGCCGGGGAAGACAACACCGTGCTGCTGACCGAGTTGGATGCGGACAGCGCCCGGCTCTTTCCCCGCTTGGCCGGCAAAGTCGAGGCGCCGACGCGGGCGCATGTGCTGGCCGCAAGTGAGCGCCTGGCGCGACGGGCGCGCGAGGTGCAACAGGCAGGTGGGCGCGTGGGCTTTTATTTCGTGTTCGCGGGTCACGGCGACGTGGACGGCGGACGTGGCTTCCTAGAATTGGCGGACGGCGCGTTTACCGCCGACGACGTGGATACCCTGTTGCGCAGCATCGGCGCGGACGAAGCGCATGTCATCCTGGACAGCTGCAATTCCTTCTTCGTGATCAACCCGCGCAAGCCAGGCGGCCGTCGCTTCGCCACGCCTCGCGATGCCGCCGAGAAGTTGGCCAAGCAACTGCCCAACGTAGGGGTGTTCCTGTCCACCAGCGCCGAATCCGAGGTGTTCGAATGGTCCGAGCTGCAATCGGGCGTGTTCAGCCACGCCGTGCGCTCCGGCCTGATGGGCGCTGCTGATGCCAACCGCGACGGTCGCGTGAGCTACGAAGAGCTGGCAGCCTTCGTCGAGACCTCGGTTGCCGAAATCAAGAACCCCGCCTATCGCCCCAAGGTGTTCGCGCGTGGGCCCAACGGCGATGACGATCGCACCCTGTTCGATTTGTCACACACGCGTGGCGTGGCCGTGCGAATCGACGACGGGCGCGCACTCCGGGTGGCCGCGTGCGATGGCGACGGGCTGCGCTGGTTGGATGCCCACAAGGAAGCAGGACAGTCGCTGGAGTTGCGTTTGCCCGCGGCATTGGCCGGGCATCTGGAGATCGAACGCTTGTCGACCGGCGGAGTGGTCGAGGCGCGGTATGCGTTGCCTGCCTCGACGGAGTCTCCCGTGGTCCTGGCTGATTTGTCAGCCGAGCCGGTGCAAAGCACGTCCCGCGGCGGACGGGAGATCTTCCGGGGACTGTTCGTGCGGCCATTTGGACCGCGTGCCCTGGCCGCCTATCAGGAAGAGCACCGGGGTACGCCCGAGCCGGTCTACGGCCTCTCGCTCGAGGACACCTCGCGCATGGGGCTTCTCTTGGATCAGTTGAGCGCCTCTGAACGCTACCAGCGTCGGACCATGGCCGGGATCAACCTGGCCTATGCCGCCGCCGTCGGTACCTACTTCGGCCTGGCCTCGCAGGCCGGCGGCCTCAAGAACGGGGAGCGGACGATCTTTCTCTTCTCGGGGGCAGTCCTGACCGGTTTGGGTCTGGGAGCCGGCCTCTACCGCTTGTTCCACGTGTCCGAGCGTGAGCGCATCTTCGAAGATTTTCGCATGCAAATGGCCACCCCTGGTGCCGACCAAGCACGCATTGCTGCCGCGATCGAGGAGCGCATCGTCCAGGTGCAAGCCGAGGAGCGGCGGCGCCGCAAGTGGGCTCTCATCATGGGCTACACGATCACCGGAATAGCGGCCGGTGCCGTCGTCATGAACGAGCTTTCCACGGACTCGTCCCGGGACTACCGCATGCTCGAACGCGGCTTCTTGCTCGGCGTGGGTGGCATGCTCCTGGGCACCACCTTGAAAGAGCAACTGACCACCAGCCCGAGCGACAAGTTCATCGAGCTTTGGCGAAAGGATCCGCGCCGCCTCAGCCTGGATTTTTCCGCGGCGCCGACCCGCGGCGGCGGCTTGCTCGGGCTGTCAGGGAGATTCTAGCCCGCATTATTTGACGGCCGACGCGCAATCATGTCGATGACGGCCGAACACCCCTGGTGACCGTCGCCTTCGTCCAGCTCGGCCTCGTACGCCTCGACGCGAAGAAGCTCCCAATCGGCAAATGCCGCTCGCAACAACTCCTCGGTGTACGGCTGTTCCACCGCCGACGGTCCTCCTGTCCGGCACTCGAGCTGCTTCGGCGTGTAGCCGTGGAGCAAGACGACGCCCCCGGGCCGCACCGCTCGCTTCATCCCCGTAAATATCTCATCCCGGAACGCCTCTGTCGCTCGGAGCCATGAGCTCCCTCACGAGAGAGTGCAATTCCTGGCGACCTTCACGTCGAAGCTTCACGCCACCTTTCGCACGCGCCCGATCCTTCTCACCGGATCCATTCTCGTGGTGTTCTTGAGGTGATCCAGACTCATCGTAGGAGAAGCCCATGCCCAACGTTACTCGCCTCTTTCGCCTGATGTTCATCCTCGCCACGTCGACGGTCTTTCTGCCGTCCATGGCAAGGTCAGCCGCTTCGGATGCCGCCGCTCCGGTCCCACCTTCGCCCGCGCAGCCCAGCCCGGCTCCTGCGACGCCGGCATTCGAGACTGTGGTTGACGCGCCCCCGAGCACGCCGCCGGCGCCGCCTGCGACGCCTGCCTTGGTCGCCGTCCCGCGCGACCCCGCGGCCATTCTTGCGCCAGAGCGCCGAGACGTATGCGCCGTGGACGAGCCAGGCCGCACCGGCTTCTACTTGCGCTTCCTCGGAGAAGCCGGTTACGCGAAATTCCACGGCACCGGTCCCCACGGATCGGTTTCCGCATCCGGGCTCGGCAATCATTCGACGGTCGCGATCGGCGGCGGCATCGCCCGCGGCCTAGCGGTCGCTGGCACCATCCAGTCGACCCAGACCGAGGCCACCTTCGATGGCGGCCCGTTCACCAAGGCAACCCTGACGACGGACAGTGCGACGGCGGTCGCCTCGACCAAGGCGAAGCTGACCCAGTCTCAACTTGGCGCCCTCGTAGACTGGTACCCTCGTTTGCAGAGCGGGTTCCACGGAGGACTGTCTGCAGGACTCGGCGCGATTTCACTCACTAACAATGCCGATGACAGCAAGCTTTCGGGAGCAGCGCTATCTGGCAGCCTGTTCCTTGGCTACGACACCGCCATTTCCCGTTCCTGGGCTCTCGGATTGAGCGCGGTGGCCTCCGGAATCACCAGCACGTCCCTGAAAAACACGAACGGCGACGACGCCGGCTACAAGCTCAGCGCCTTCTCGATTCAGCTGGGAGCTTCCCTGCTGTTCTTCTAATCTCGTTTACCGGGTGACGATAGCGCGGAACTCCGGGCTCGCGGCGACGGCCCAAAACAAGGAAGACACCATCTGGTAGGCGCGCTGTTCGAGGTCGGGCGCTGCTCGACTCACCACCGGAGGCCCGGCGACGGTGTACCTCTTTTGCAGCGCCCGCCCGTCGGGTGCGGCGAGCATAACGTCAGCGGTGAAGCTGGCGTCGTTGATTCGGACCAGGCGCATGCCCATGACGGGGACCGCTGCTGACGACCCTCCTTCTTCGAGGACCTCGACCCCGAGTCGCTCAAAGGCGCTGCGGAAGCAGTACCAGAAATAGGATGAGAGGACCGGGCCGCCATAGCGCTGGCCCGAGCCGCGGTAAGAATAAAAGGTCGTCTGCTCGTCGACGTTTTCGAAGCTCCGCATCACGATGGCGCGACCGCGGTAGTCTGCCAGCGGTGCAGGATCGAAAAGCGGGAAGTAGCGATCGGAGCTGAGTTGTATGGATGGTCCGCAACCGCTCGCCAGACAGCTTAGGGTAACCGCAATCGCGGCCAGCGACACCGTGCTGGTCTTCCGCGACTGCACGCTGGGGATTCGCATGCGCAGAGCTTAACTCGTCGCCAAGCCCGAACCGAAGGTAATCGAGCTCGGACCGGACGTAGAAGTTCCCTGACTGCACGTCCCGATCTTTGCCGCTCGTTGCAATCGAGTCGCAGTCCCCCTACGCTGCCGCGATGTCCATTCTTCGAGCTTCCCTCATCGTCTGCTTGTCGGTAGCGGCGATGCTCGTTCAACCACGCTTCGCGGAGGCCGATGGCAACGAAACGAAGAGTCCCGCGGCGTGTGCCGCTTTGCCCGCGCCAGTTTACGTAGCCGACTGGGGACGATTGGCGGAGCTCACGCGCTCCGATGCCCTGGTCTATTCCCACGCCGAGTTCTGGGCCGCCCGACGGCAAGCTGCCGACTGGCTCCTTGCTGTCGGCTTCGCCGCCGGTGGCGGGGTCGCGGCGCTCGGAACGATCAACTGGCTCATCGACGACGAGTGGTCGAAAACCGACAAACGAATGACCGTTGGTGGAATCGCTGTGGTCGCGCTTGCTGTCTTCGCCAACTGGGCCTTCGCGCCCGACCGTGACGACTTGGCTACGGTCATCAATCACTGGAATCTCCGCCACCCCGACCGGCTCCTCGCGCCGTAGAGCGCGCTGCTGACGCTCGATAGGGGACGACACGCGCAGCCGCTCGTCAGATCTCTTCGATGAGAATCTCGCGCTTGCGGCCGCCGCGATGAGAGGTCGGCTCGGCGATGAGGCGAGATACGCTCCAGGCGGAGACGAACTGACCCTCGCGTCCGAGACCGGGCAGGTTCTCGTTGCTGGTGAGGTACACGTTCTTGAGGCCGGTGGTGTGAGGCGCCCCG
>CAZTTW010000445.1:0-4715 GCA_964616265.1 uncultured Myxococcales bacterium
CAGCGGCGCGATGTCTCTCCAACAAGAAGGCTAGGACCATGGAAATCAGCGCGAGAAACCAGCTCAAGGGCAAGATCACGAACATCGTTCGCGGTTCGGTCAACGGAGAGGTCACCGTGGACGTTGGCGGCCAGATGGTGACATCCTCCATCACCCTTGCATCGATCGACCGACTGGCGTTGAAGGTAGGCGATTCCGTCGTCGCCATCGTCAAGGCCACGGACGTGCTGATCGGCAAGTAGTTCCGGCGATCTCGATTTCGCCGGGACATCGCTGCTCGATCAAACTTCCCGCTTCAACCGGGAATGGTCACTCCATCCTGAATCCCACGAGGCCAATGCGTAAACTTTAGTTTCCTCATGTCCTGATAGGTTGACACCGCGTCCTGTTTTGGGAATGCTGTCGCCATGGACGCGAAAGTACGTACCGCCGTCAAGGCCACGAGACAGCGGCTGGAAATCCAGCAGCAAGACTTGGCTGAGGCCATCGGCGTCAGTCGCCAGACGCTTAGCCTCATCGAGGCCGGCGAAACCGTCCCTTCAACGCAGATTGCGCTCGCTTTGGCCCGCGAGCTTCGCTGCCGGGTGGAGGATTTGTTCAGCCTACGCAGCGACGGGCAGATCCTAGAGGCCGAATTTGTTGGCGAGGCCGATTTCAGCGCCAAAGACACGCGCAAGAAGCGCGTATCGCTGGGCTGGGTCGCCGATCGCTGGGTTGCCCGATCACTTGAAACCGACGAGTCCTTGGCTCTTGGCACTCCGGCGGACGGAATCGCGACCTTGTCGAGCGGGAAGGGCAGGTCAAGGGCGAAGGTCCGGCCCCTGCGCGACGTGGAATCACTCCAGCGCAATCTTTTGGTCGCTGGCTGCGATCCCGCCCTTGGAGTGCTCGGGCGCCACCTGGAAGAACGTTTTCACGGTCCGCGCCTGCACTGGATTGAGAAAGCCAGCCGGCCCGCACTGGAGGAGCTCGCATTGAAGCGCGTGCATATCGCCGGGATGCATCTGCTGGGGCAGGGGAGTGCGGGCGACAACGCAACGGCCGTTCGCGAAAGGTTCGGAATGGAGTCGATGGTTCTGGTCACTTTGGCCGCCTGGGAACAAGGATTCGTGAGTAGACCCGGGCAGAAGTACAAGAGCGTTGCCGACATGGATCGAAAAGGCACGCGCATCATTGCGCGCGAACCTGGCGCGGGCGCCCAAGAGCTGCTCGAAGGCGTGTATCGCAAGGCGATCCGCCCTTGGAAAGATGACACCGCGGTGGCCATCGCTCGCGGGCACCGAGCCGTGGCGCAAATGGTGGCCGTGGGGCTGGGTGATGTCGGCGTGGCTACGCGATCGGTCGCGGCGATTTTCGGGCTGCACTTCGAGCCTCTGGCGGAAGCCCGCTTCGATCTAGTTTTTCCAGCGGCTATTGCCGCGCAAGTACAGGTACAAGCGTTGCTCGATTGTCTATCGAGCGCGCGTTTTCGCCAGGACATCGCCGGTATGACTGGCTATCAGACCGCCCGCACAGGCGTAGCTCAGACAGAGGGACGAGCATGAATCGTCGCAAGTTTTTCCGAATGTTCTTGTCTATCGCCTGTCTCGCCACGCCTTTCCTTTCGGCACCAGCCCGTGCGGCTGAGTCAGGAGAGTTGACCGTCTATGCGGCCGCCTCGCTACGCGAAGTGTTCCAGAACATCGCACTGATCTTTGAAAAGCAGCACCCGAATCTCAAGGTCCATTTCAACTTCGCTGGCAGCCAGGACCTTCGCGTGCAAATCGACCAAGGCGCCAAGGTCGATGTGTTTGCCTCGGCCGACTGGAAGCACATGAAGCCGCTGGCCACCGAGGGACTGGTGGTCGCGCCCACCGTGTTCGCGCGCAATCTTCCCGTCGTGGTCGTTCCGAAGGACAATCCGTCCAAGGTGGCCACTTTCGTCGATCTGGCCAAGGTCAAGCATCTGGTGGTGGGTGCGCCCGAAGTGCCGGTCGGCGCCTATACGGAAAACATCTTCACAGCGGCCGAGAAACTCCAGGGCAAAGTCTTCGCCGAGAAAGTCCGCGCAAATGTGCGCTCGCGCGAGCTGAACGTGCGTCAGGTTCTGACCAAGGTCGCGATGGGCGAGGGCGACGCGGGAATTGTCTACAGGACCGACGCGCTGACCATGCCCGACAAAGTGGAAATCATCGAGATTCCCGCCTCTATCAATGTGGTCGCTGAGTACCCCATCGCCGCACTCCAGGCTGCACCCCACGCCGACTTGGCGCGCGACTTCGTGAAGCTGGTGCTGTCCAAGGAAGGCGCGAAGGTTTTCAGTGCGGCGGGCTTCGGCACGGCCGAGGCACAGGCGAAGAAGTGATAGGCAGGTTTCTCTCCCGGTCGACGAGCCGCAACCTCTATGGCGTTGTCATGGTTGGTCTCGGTGGGACTCTCCTGCTCTTCCTTGTGCTTCCTTTCGTCGCATTGCTGCTCGACGGTGGGCCTGATTCCATTTTGCGCGGACTCGGCTGCGCGCTCACCTGGCCGGCCATGCGCCTGAGCCTGGGAACCAGTCTCACTTCGGTTGGTCTGGTCGTGCTCGGCGGCACGCCACTGGCCTGGTGGCTCGCGCGCTCGCGCTGGCGCTCGGCTCGCTGGCTGGAGATCCTACTGCAACTTCCGGTGGTCATTCCCCCGGCTGTCGGTGGCATCGCGCTGTTGCTCGCTTTTGGTCGGAGAGGGTTGTTCGGCGGTGTCCTGGAACGCTTGGGCTGGTCGCCTGCCTTCAGCTCCATTGCGGTAGTCATGGCGCAGGTCTTCGTCTCGGCGCCGTTCTACATGCAGGCCGCGGTGCAAGCCTTTGCCCGCCTGGATCGCAATCTACTGGCGGTGGGACGCAGTCTCGGCGCTTCCCCGCCGCGGCTTTTCTTTCGTGTCGCCTTGCCGCTGGCGCGTCCGTGGTTGATCGGCGGCGCGGCCATGACGTGGGCGCGTGCGCTAGGGGAATTCGGCGCCACCCTGATGTTCGCGGGTAACATGACTGGAAAGACGCAGACCTTGCCTCTCGCCATCTATACGGCCTTGGAGCTCGACATTCACACCGCGCAGGCGCTATCGCTCTTATTGGTCGCGTTTGCCTTTGCGCTGCTTCTCTTCCTCCGCCGATTCAATCGCAATCTCGAAGTTTCGCGAAAGACGGCCATGCCATGAGCGCAACTTCCTCTCATCTGTCGGTCTCCATCGATGCCGAGCTGGGACCATTCTCGCTGCAAGCCACGCTAGAGGTCGGGGCCGAGCCGATGGCTTTGGTCGGACCCAATGGATCAGGCAAGACCAGTCTGTTGCTCGCCATTCTGGGACTGATCAAGCTCGAACGCGGCCGCATCGTGCTTGGCGACGAGGTTCTGGTGGACAAGGATCGCGGCATCGAACGCCCAACGGAGGATCGCCACCTGGCTTACCTGCCGCAGGACTTTGGACTCTTCCCGCACCTTACGGCCATCGAGAACGTCGCCTTCGCGCTCGCCTGCAGCTCGCCGCCCAAGAATCGAAAAGAGCGGCGTGCGCAAGCCATGACCTGGCTCGATCGCTTCGGGCTCGGAAGCCTGGCCAATCGCAACCCTGCGCAACTGTCCGGAGGCGAGCGACAGCGCATCGCCTTGGCCCGCGCCCTTGCATCCTCGCCCAAGGCCATCCTGCTAGACGAGCCCACCGCCTCGCTCGACATCGAAGCTCGCGTCGAGGTGCGCGCGTTCTTGGCCGAATCCATTCGTTCGCTTGGCCTGCCCACCATCCTGGTCACCCACGACGTCATGGACGTTGAAGCGCTGGCGGGACGCGTGGCCGTGCTCGAAAAGGGGCGCGTCGTGGGGTGTGGATTGCCTGCCGACATTCGCAAGTCCCCGCCTACGCCCTTTGCCAGCAAGTTCCTGTCGACGCCAGCGTCGGAGGGAGTCGTCTCGATCCCCGATCCCGTCATCGACGGACAATTTCGTCACAACTGAATAGGAGGTCTCTGCCATGTCATTGTGTCCTGCTCGCAAGTTCCGACTTGCCCCCGCCGCCTTCGGCCTGCTGACGGCTTGGTTCACTCTGCCTGGATGTGGGAGCGATTCAGGGGGTACCCTACTCGATGCCGGGAACGCCGCCGCGAAGGATGCGCCGGCCAGCTTGGACATTACCGCCCCAGGATCGGATGTGGCCGTGGCCGAGACTTTCCCCGTGGATACCGCCCAGATCGATGCCGCTTCGGTGGATCTGGCCGTCGACAAGGGGGCAGCCGTCGATGGCGGAGGCATCGACGGTGCCGCCCTGCCAGCGTGCGCGTCGCTGGTGAATCCTCTGTACATCATGACGGGCGATACTCAGGTGCCAGTGCTGCAAACGCTCGGAAAGGCGTTGCGACAGAGCGCGAATCCCGTGACCCTGGTTTGGTTCGCCACCGGCTCTTGCACCATCATCAATGCCGTGTACGCCGGCACGCCGCTGACCCAGGTGCCATCGTATATCCCCGCCGATCCCAACTGGGATCCCGCGACGGGTGCGGTACCAACTTGTGCCCTGGAGAGCGGTGGCCACAACATTGACATCGGTATTCCCATCGTCTTCCCCAGCGCGTGCACGACCGATTCGCCGCCTGCCAATCTGGGTGCCTTTACCGGCCCGGCGCAGTCCATGTTATTCGTCGTACCTCGAAGCGCTTCACCCGAAGCCATCAGCTCAGGCCAGGCCAAGCTGGTGTTTGGCCAAGG
>CAZTTW010000446.1:0-4683 GCA_964616265.1 uncultured Myxococcales bacterium
ATGTCGCCCAGGCGCAGCTTGACCAACTCCGAAACGCGCAGGCCGGCGGCATACAGCGTTTCGAGCATAGCGCTGTCGCGCAGGCCGCGCGGGGTGCTGCGGCCGGGAGCGGCCAGCAAGCGGTCGACTTCGTCCAAGCTAAGGAAGACGGGCAGCTTGCGGCCGAAGCGCGGCAGATCGATTTCTTCCGTGGGATTGGTGTCGCAAATGCGCTCGGCGCGCAAGAACTTGAAGAACTGGCGTTGCGCCACCAGGGCCCGCGCTTGCGATCGCGCCGAGATCTTCTTCGCCGTCAGGTTCGCCAGGTACTCGAGCACATCTACCGCGCGGATGGTGCGAACGTCGTCGATGCCTCGACTTGCCAGAAAGCCCGCGAGCGCCGCCAGATCGTGCCCGTAGGCGGCGAGGGTCGCGACTGACAGCTCTCGCTCGACGCGCAGATGGTCGAGAAATTGTTGGACGGCCGCATCGACGGAAGGACCCACGAGCTAGATCGTCCGGCCCCCGGCCGCAAGACGCAAGTTTCGCACGGTTTCGCACTATCTCTGTCGGGGGGAGGCCGTGCTAACGTCCGGGCCATGCAGGCGCGCATTGGAAACCGGACGCTCGCGTACGACTCGTACGGCAGCGGCCCGGTGCTCGTGCTCGTGCACGCCTTTCCGCTCGATCGGCGTATGTGGGCGGCGACCGGGCAGGCGCTGGCGTCGCGTTGCCGAGTCATCGCGCCGGACATGCGCGGCTTCGGGGCTTCCGATCTGGCCAATGGCTCCATCGCCGACATGGCCGACGACGTGGCGGCGCTTCTCGACCAGCTGGGTATCGAGCGTGCCACCGTCGGTGGTTTGTCCATGGGCGGCTACGTTTCGTTGGCTTTTGCCGCTCGCCACAAGCCGCGGCTGGCGCGCCTGATCTTGGCGGACACGCGCGCGGCCGCCGATTCAAACGCGGCGCGGGCTGGGCGCGCCGATGCGCTTGCGCTGGTGGACGCGCAAGGCGTGCCGGCGCTGGTCGAGCGACAGTTGGTAGCGTTGCTGTCGGCGGGCGCCAACGAGGCCGTTCGCGCGCAGGTGCGTGGCATCGGGAATGCGCAGCGGCCCGCGGGCGTCAAAGCGGGGATCTGTGCTTTGCGGGATCGCCCGGATCGTCAGAAGGAGCTTTCCGCCATTGCCTGCCCGACGCTGTTACTCGTCGGCCAAGAAGACAAAATCTCGCCACCTGCGGAAATGGCCGCCATGGCTTCGGCGATTCCTGGAGCGCGGTTGGTGGAAATCGTCGCCGCTGGGCATCTAAGCAATCTGGAAAACCCGACCGACTTTGTTGCAGCGATTACAAGCTTCCTTTGATAGACAGGATGGTTCGAATCATGAAAACCCTTGGTTGGCTCAAGACGCTCGTTTTGTCGGTCGCGCTCCTTACGCTGGGGTGCACCAACAATCCCTCCTCGTCGATACCAGGCTCGCTCGTCGTGACCGACACGCTCGGCAATTCGTTCGCGGTGTCGTGCTCTAGCTCGCTGTGCACTTTGACGCCGAAGGATCCGACGCTGGTGCCCTATTCGTGCTCGGTCGGCTACGGCACCGATGCGTTCGTGATCCTGTGGAGCCGCGTTCTCATGATTCACACGATGAACGTCGTCTCCGGCTCGGCGGTCGAGTTCAGCTCGGCGGAGCCTACTCACCCGGTGGCGTGCTCCGCCGACGCAGACTGTTCGCCTTGGAATGCGACCATCTCGGGCGTCGATTACACGTACACCTGCGTGAACAACATCTGCCAGTCGGTCGCGCTCAACCTCAGCACGAACGACGTGATTGCACTTTGCCAAGCTAATATTCGCTGGCCCACCGGTTGTCCGTACATCACCTCGAATCCATTCGCGTCACGCCTGGCCGAGGTGGGCGTTGCTTGCGGCTTGAGCACGACGTGCTAGACGGTTCCCGCCGACTGCATGCAGCCCACGGCGACGACGGGCCTGGATGGTGGTGCGCCGGCGCAGACGGGTATCGACAGTGGCGCGATCACGACCGGCATCGATGCCGGTATCTGATCTGCACATCGGCAGGTTGCCAAATTCCTTGAGCAATTGACGAGTCATGTGACTCGGCCGAGCGCATTTGTTGTCTTTCGCGACCCGCTCATCTGGACACGGCGGTAGTGGCGGTTACACTTTGGGAAGATGTTGTTCCCGCCGTTCTCGTGGAGTCGAAGTTGGGCGAGTTCGGAAAAAGCCGGTCCGATGGGCCGGCAAGGCAAGGTGGTGGTGCGCCGTTTTGCAGGCCCGGCCAGGTATGCGCGGACGATGGCGCCCGTGCGCGTGGCCCATTTGACGGATCTGCACGTCGGTCGGGTAACGCCGTTTGCGATCCAGCGAGAGGCGCGGTCTCTGGTCAATGCACAAAGCCCGGATCTGGTGCTCGTGACTGGCGATTTTGTTTGTCACAGCCAGCTCTATTTGGACCAACTGACGCACCTGATGAGCGGCTTTACGGCGCCCGTCGTCGCCGTGCTGGGCAACCACGACTACTGGGCCGGCGCCGAGGAAGTGTGCTTGGCCCTGCGCCGCGCTGGCGTCGAGATCCTGCGCAACCAAAACACGACTTTCACGGTGCGCGGGCAGCGGCTTCAGATTGTGGGGCTCGACGACGCATACACGGGCCATGCTCGACCGGAAAAGGCAATCGCCGGGTTGCGCCCGGACTTGCCGACGCTGGCCCTGTCCCATATCGCCGAAGAGGCAGATCTTTTGTGGCGCCATGGCATCCCGCTCGTGCTTTCGGGGCACACCCACGGCGGGCAGATTACGCTGGCGCGGATCAATGAAATCACTCTCGGAAAGATCGGCGGGCACAAGTACCTGCACGGGCTTTATGGATCCCGCAAGGCCAACGACGAGGCGGGCGCGGTCTACGTTGGCGCTGGCATCGGCGCGGCTGTGATGCCTTTGCGAATCGGCGAGCGCGGCAAGCGTGAGGTCACGATCTTCGAGCTCGGGACATTGCCCGGCGGCTTCGTGGAAGATCACGCAGAACAGGACGCTCTGCCCGGCCGGGCCGTTTCGAACGCCCAGCTAGAGCGTCGTATGGCGAAGGTGGCGCTCCGGCGCGAGCGACGGGCGAACCGCCGCACGATGGGCATGCCGACCGTGTAGCCTTACGGCGTTTGCAGGTAGGCCGTCACTTCCGCCGCGACTTTTCGTGCGGCTTCGAGGTCCGTCTTGGGCAGAGAGATGGCGCCAACCGCAGGGTGTCCGCCGCCGCCGTACTTTTCGCACAGCTTGGCGATGTCGTGGGTCCGCGGCGTCTTGGGCCACGGGTTCGAGCCGACCGAGATCTTGTAGCGTTCGGGCGTGGCCAGCAGGGTAACGGCGTAACGAGCGTCTGGATGAAGGTAGTAGACGATGAATTTGTTGATGGTCGAAGCACCCTCGGCCGTGAGGTCGGCGATCGCGACACCGCGATCGAGCTTGGAGATTCGTCGCATGGCTTCGAGGTTCTTCTCGTGACGGACCAGCAGCGGTCCTAGTGCGGTGGCGACGTAAGCTTCGGCGGCAATGTCCGCGAGGGGACGCGTGACCAGGTCTTCGATGAACCTTTCGGCCAGCTTGGGCTCGCGATTGTTCTCGACCCATGTCATGAGGCGAAGCGCGGGCTCGCGCAGCTCGACGGCCATCGCCGCCGACGGAAAAAGCGCACCGTCGATGATTTCTGCCCAGTAGAGGAGATCGGAAAAGCGAGCCGTGTCGAAGTCGAAGCGTGCGGCGAGCGTCTTCGCAAGGAAGTTCGTGCAGCTTTTTGCCGTCGGATCATAGAACTTTTGGCCACTCTTGTCGGCACGGAAGTGGGCCTCGTCACCGGGGAGCTGGAACGCGGACACGTGATGGTCGAACCACCACTGCAAACGCGGATCTTGGCTGTAGCGAAAGTCAACGCAGGCGTTGACGTCGCCGTCCAGTAGGGTTCCAGCAATCGGTTGGGCATCGCCCTTATGCTGCATGGGCGTATAGGAAATCTGGGCATCGCCGGGCGAGAGATGCTCGCGGAAGAAGCGCGAAAAAAGTCCGGCCGACGCCGACCCGTCGAAACAATTGCCGTGGTAGAGAACCCGAAGCTTCATCTATCGAACCTAGCGCCGATCTGCGACCGAGGGTAGCCAGGACTGTAATGGAAACCCTCAAAGGGTTTCCAAACCTTCCCGCGATGGTTTGCGCCGAGCAAAGCTCGGCGGCTCCCCACGCGGCTACGACGGTTCTAGGGCCGCGCGCTCATGCTGTTCGACCTTGGCTTCGCGCAGCCGTCGGGTCAGCGCTCCTGCCAAGAGAAATGGATAGCAGCCCCACAGACCGTTGGGAATGAGATCGAGGGCAAGAATGGACACGGTGAAGGCGATTCCGGCAACCACCCATTGCTCGCGGCCCTCGGGTAACGTTCGCAGCCGACGGCGTGCAACGAAGACGGGAATCAGCAAGGGGCCGAACGCCGTGAGAAAGCCGACCAAGCCGTTCACGCTCAGGCGAATGATCCAATATCCGTCGAGGACGGAGTCCTTCTTTCCTTCCCAATCGTGGATCATGTTGCGGCCGTATTCTCCCCACCCGAAGACGATGCGGTCGCGCGTTCGCTTCAAGACTTGGTCTTCGTTGAGAAAGCGAAACGCAAGCGAGCCGCCGCGCTCGGCCTGCATGGCGCC
>CAZTTW010000447.1:0-3244 GCA_964616265.1 uncultured Myxococcales bacterium
GCTTCGCATCGTCCTGCTTTGGGTCAGCGTCGTCCTCTATTTCTACGTCTCGCGCGGCATCGCCATCGGCCTGGCCATCGTGGCGGGCGTCACCGACTATTTGGATGGCTACCTGGCGCGGCGGCTGAAGCTGGTGACCCGGCTGGGCGAGATCCTCGACCAATTTTGCGACCTATGCTTCGAGGCGTTCATCATCCTCATCGCGACGCTGCAGGGCTTTTTTCCGCCGTACATCATCTTCCTCTACCTCTTCCGCGAGTTTTGGGTGACGTGCTTGCGGCGGTTCATGGCGGGCGCGCGCATGAACATTCCCAGCAGCTTGGCGGGCAAGCTCAAGACCAACCTCATCATGTGGGGTTTCTTTCCGACCTACCTCTCGATCAGCGAAGCCGTTCCCGTCGCCGAGCCTTGGCTTGGCCATGCTGGTCGAGCCATCGTCGGCCTGGGCATTGCGGCGGGCTATTACAGTGCGTTGGGTTACACGAAGGCATTCACGACGGGTTACGCCCAAGCCACGAGCAGGATAGACTGAGCCTCCATGCGACGGTTCCTTCTGGGCACGCTGTCCCTTTTCGTAGTTCTGTTTTCAACCTCATGGGTGCAGGCGCAAGAGTCTGCCGTGCCGGCTTGCCCGGAGGGCAACCTGCTTGCGCACAAGCAGCCGATAGCCTGGCAAGAGACCCGCCGTGAGCTCAGCCTGCTCACGGACGAGGCGGTGGCTCCGGAAGGCTCGCAATGGGACGCCTCGCCGGCAGTCATTCTGGACACCGCGGCTTCGACCGTGACGTGGGATCTTGGCGCGATCACGAACGTGCGTTCGTTTGCCATCCAAGCCGACGCCAACGACACGTACACCATCTGGGGATCGCTCGACGGCAAGGATTACAAAGTCTTCGGCCAGATCGATCCGGTTCCCAATCACGGCCTGCGCACGCGCGTGCTCAACGTGGGCGGCATGGCGGCGCGCTTCGTCCGGGTGGGCGAGGGTGTTGGCGACAGCTTCTACTCGCTTTCGGAAGTGGCAGCCTACTGCCAGGTGCCGTCGCCGTTCCCGCCCGCCATGAAAGTGGTCGATGCGCCGGCCGCGGTCGTGCCGCCGAAGAAGCTTCTCGACTATTGGAACAACGACACCAGCGGCAACTGGGAGATGATCCTGGCCATCCTCGGTATCGTCTTTCTGTGGTGGGAGAAGAAGCTGAGCGATACCGGCCGCATGGCGGTACGCAAGCGGCTGCGCGCGGCGCTGGTCGGAGTGATGGGCGTTCTAGCGTTTCTGACCTACTTCAACTTCGGCTTCTTCCACTTCAACAACTTCATTCACGGCTGGGATACCTTCCACTACTACATCGGCTCGAAGTACTTCAAAGAGATTAGCTACGAACGCCTGTATGAGTGCGTGGCGATTGCCGACAGTGAAGAGCCGAACCTGCGCCGGCGGGTCGAGCTACGCAAGATGACCAATCTGCGCACCAACCTGGTCGAGACCACGGCGGACATCTTGGCCCATCCCGAGCGCTGCAAGCAGCACTTCAGCGACGCGCGATGGGAGTCGTTCAAGCATGATTTGCGCTACTTCCGCACGCTGGAAAACGCACGGCGCTGGGACGACGCTCAGACCGACCACGGCTACAACGGCACGCCGGTGTGGAATATTCTCGGCACCATTCTCAGTAACCTGGCTCCGGCCAGTCGCGCGCAAATCTTGATCCTGGACAGTATTGATTCCGTCCTCATCGTGATTTTGTCGCTCATGATCTGGTGGGCGTTTGGCTGGCGAACGCTCACCGTCGCGCTCATCGCGTTCTCGACCAACTTCCCGTCGCGCTGGTATTGGACCGGCGGCTCGCTCCTGCGATGGGACTGGCTCTTCTGGATGGTCGCCGCCGTCTGCCTGCTCAAGAAAGAGAAGTTCTTCTACGCGGGCATGTGTCTCGCGTACACGACCCTGCTGCGCATTTTTCCCGTCTTCATGTTCGTGGCGCCGGGGATGGCGGCCGTCTACCACTACGTCAAGCACCGCGAGCTCGAGAAACGCTACCTGCGCTTTTTCTTGGGTGCCGCCTTGGCGGTTGCGATCCTTGTTCCGGTCAGCGTGGTCACCGCGGGCGGGGTGAAGGCCTACCCAGCCTTCGTTCGCAACACCATCAAGCACTCGGAGACGCCGCTCACCAATTACATGGGCTTGCGCACCGTCGTGAATTACCGGCCGTCGGAAGTCGGCCGGCTCATGCGCAACGATTCGCTGGTCGACCCGTGGATCCGCTGGAAACAGGCGCGTATCAAGAGCTTCCACGAAGCCCGCCCGCTCTTCTTCGGCATCATCATCTGTTATCTCGTGGTCATCGGGCTCGCCGTGCGAGGCGCGGATCCGTGGGTAGCAACGGCCTTGTCAGCGACCCTGATAGCGTTCGGGGTCGAGTTAACCTGTTACTACTATGCCTTCATCATCGTCGTGGCCCTGCTGTACGCCAAGAACGAGATCGCCGGGCGATGGCTCATGGGGGTGACGGCCTTCACCCAATTCATAGGTTGGGCGCCTATTCAGGGCGTTCCCGATTGGCTTGCCAAGATTCTGCCGGCGTCCATGCGCAATTCTCCAGCCTTGAAGAATTTCGGCATGCCGACGGGCCTCGACGAGCAATACACCTGGATGGCGCTCGCGACCCTGTTCGGCTTCGTGATGATCGCCTGGGATCTGATGGTGGTGCGCAAGGCGGAGCTCGAAGGCAAGACCGTCAAAGCCATCGAACCTGCGGTAGCGGATGCGAAAGCCGTCGAAGTCACTAGTGAGTCGGATGCTGACGACGAGGACGAGAAATCCGAGAAGGAAACCCAGCCGATGTGGCGCGATCGAATCGAACGTCGGGCGCAGGGCAAACGCCGTCGGCGACGCTAAAGGTTCGCCACGGACTCTGTGTCGTCTGTGGTCTCTTCCTTAACGTGGAAGCTCTTGCGAGCTTCCACGTTCGTGCTCTCGCTTCCTTTCGCCTGACAGATCAATGGCCCAGCCGGCGACTGAGCCAGGCGGAGCCATCGTCCGGGGCGATCTAGCGTCGCTTCTTCTTGGCCGGCTTCTTGGCGACCTTCTTCTTGGCCGGCTTCTTGGCAACTTTCTTCTTGGCCGGCTTCTTGGCGACCTTCTTGGCGGCCTTTTTGCGCTTCTGTCCGCCTACGGCGCGCTTCGCGCGAGACACATCGCCATCCTTGTCGACGAAATAGATGTAGTTCTTGTCCATCTCGAAGC
>CAZTTW010000447.1:3344-4674 GCA_964616265.1 uncultured Myxococcales bacterium
GACACATCGCCATCCTTGTCGACGAAATAGATGTAGTTCTTGTCCATCTCGAAGCCGCCCTCGGCTGCCTTTTCAGGCTTGCCCTTGGGCACCCCCGGTTGCTTGCGACGGACTTTCCAGACATCCCCGTCCTTCACATACAACATGTAATCTTTGTCGCGAGTGATCCCGATCTTCTTGACTTTCTCGGCCATTACTCCGCCCTCCGTCTGAGTTGTGGCGAAAAGGAGACTCTCGCATGGTAGCTGTGCGCCAAGTGGTGTCAAGCGGTTTCCGTCGGAGGCGCAGCCTCAAGACGTGTCTATCAATCGCGGACCGAGACCGGCCGAGCGAGCAAGCCCGCCCGCGAGGCGCGACGAGCGCGCATAGCGGGTGCTGTGTAAGCGAAGAGAAACGAAGCGGGAGGGCCGCACAGCCTGCCGGGCGACGGGAGAGATTGATAGACACGTCTTCAGGTCGCGACGGCGACGTAGACGTGCTCGTCGGCGGCTTGGCTGCCTTTGGCCAGCTGAGTGCCATGAAAGTCGGCGAAGACCTCGACTAAACGAAACCCGCAAGCGTCGAGTAAGTTACGAACGTCGTCGGGCCGGAGTTGCCGGTGGCACAGTCGCAGGCTCCATTCCGGCGCGGACGGCATGCCCTTTTCGTCGACGGGCTGGTAGTAGAGCCGCATGTGCAAGAGCCGTGTTTTCGGATCGTAGACGTGGTTGGTGGTGTAGACCAACCGCTGCCCGGTCACCGGATGGCGAAGGCGCGTCCGGCCCCAGCGACGCTGCGGATCGCGCGCCAGCCAGTCGGCATCCGGCGGTAGGACGTCGAAGGCCAGCCAGCCGCCGCACACGAGCTGGCGTCGGGTAGCGCGCAGGAAACGCCGGAGGTCGCCGTCACGCAGAAGGTGTTGGATGCTGTGAAAGGCGCAGATTGCGAGGGTTGCTTGGTCGCCAGCCCGATACTTTCGCAGATCCGCACGCACCAGGCTGCACTGGGCGCGCCGGCTGGCAGACAAGCGCGCCACCCGCCGCGCGGCCGCCGCTAGCATCTCGGGCGAGCTGTCGAGCCCGATGACCGTGTGGCCGTCGCGCACGAGCGGAACGAGCAGGCGTCCGCTGCCGCAGGCGAGGTCGAGAACCGTGCCCGGTGCGAACTCCATGCGGTTGCGGGCCAGGGCTCGGTAAAAGGCGACGTCGGCCCGGCGGTGCCGGTACTCGAGGTCGTAAAGCTCGGCATCGACGAAAGGCTCGCGGCAGCCGGCTACGGCGTCGACGTGTGTGAAGCGAACGCGGCCCTTCGTCATGCCCGCGAGTATGCAATAACCTTGGGGCATGCAAAC
>CAZTTW010000448.1:0-4667 GCA_964616265.1 uncultured Myxococcales bacterium
GACCTCGAATTCAAGCTTCCCAAAGGGTGCAAGACACAAGCGGGGCCAGCGTTCATCGCCCGCGAGGTTAGCGGGCGGGCGTGGAGCGGCGAGAACGACGACCTCAGTTTTTTAGAGAATCTTGAGGACATCTGCGGGCTCGTCGTCTTCGACACCTGGACGCGAAACTACGATCGATACGCGGAGGGAGGCGGTCCCCCTCGCTGCAACCTCAGAAACGTCTTCTTCTGCGAAGAGGGGGCCAGGAAAGGGCGCTACCGTCTTCTGGCCATGGATCACACTGAGTGCTTTCGTACAGGAAGACCACTCGCCAGCAGAGGACTTCTCGACCTCGACAACATCAGAGATGAGCGACTCTACGGGCTGTTCCCTGGCTTTCGAGGGCGGGTGACGAAAGAGAGAACGCGGCGTTTCGTGGACAAGCTCGCCACCTTCCGAGCCGAGACCTTCGACGCGTACACCCGAGGGCTTCCACCGGCTTGGGGACTGGGCAGCGACACGCGAGAGCGACTCAGGACGTTCTGCGTCGAGAGGGCCAAGTTTCTGGTCTATTCGGTCGAGAAGGTACTAGAAGATGCATGTGGCTGGCGCCCCGTCCTTCCGGGTACAGACTTGAGGTGAAAGATGACGGCAAGACAATCGCACTACAGCATCATCCAGTTCAGGCCTGACGAGGCCCGAGCCGAGGGTGTGAACGTTGGCGTGGTGGTGACCTGTCCATCCCAGCACGTCGTCAAGACCATCTTCAGCTCGAACAACGAGGCGCCGAAGAAGCGCTTCGGGAAGGGCGCGTTCGATGACGTGCGCCTCACGAGCGCGAAACGTGCGCTGGAGAATCGCCTAGAGCAAATCGAGCCCGGCGAAACGACTCTGCGATCATTCATCGCACAGGAGGCTGGCAGCCTCGTCCTTCTCGAACCGCGGCCAATCGTCATCAACGACTTGGACGCGGATCTGGCGGCTCTCTTCGAGGAACTGGTCGGCGAAATGAAGCCTGGGCATCGGATGCGACGGCCAAGAATACCGAACCTGGCAGAACCATTCGACTCGTTGTTTGCTGCTGGGATTGCCATCGACCGCGATGTCAGCGTGTCGATCCCTGGTCTGCCAACGGACCTACACTACCCTTATGCATTTAAGAACGGCGTGCGAAACTTCATAAAGCCACAGGGGTTCGCCTTAGAAGCCGAGGCCGCGATCAGAGAGGCCAAGGAGTTGGGGGCTGACGGGCACCTTCTCGCGAAACATCCGGACGGAGACGTCGAGCGAAAGCTCATCGTCGTAGGATCTTTCAAGAATGACAACATCGTGCCGGACCTGAAGAAGCTCTTTCACGACTTCGATGCGCGGCTGTTCACCGAAAACGAAATTCCCCACCTAGTGGCCGAGATCCGAGAGAAGGCCCACAGATAGTCCTAGCCGGTCGGCATGGCTGCCTTCGACCGAAGCGGGATCACGTTCTCCGCCTCCGCCATCGCAAGATAGTCACCCCAAGCCTGCATGATCTGCCGCCGCTCCTCGACGAGCATGGCCTTGTTGTACGTTGCGCGCACCTTGTTCGATTCGACGTGCGCAAGCTGGCGCTCGATGGCATCGGGGCGGTGTCCGTTCTCATTCGCCCACGTGGAAAACGTCGTTCGCCAGCAGTGCGGGCTTGCTCCCTTCGCGATGTCCAGATCCCTCATGACGTAGCAAAGGCGCTCTGTAGTGGCATGGGCATCGCGTTTGTCGCGATGGGGAAACAGATAGCGGCCCTCGCCGGTCACCACGCGAAGCTGCTGAAGCAGATCGATCGCTTGCGACGAAAGCGGCGATACGTGCTCGCGGCCGGCTTTCATCTTCCCGGCGGGTCGCCGCCACAATCGGGCTTCGAAGTCGAACTCCGACCACTCTGCGTCCGCGGCTTCGCCAGGCCGACACGCGGTCAAGGCGATGAGGCGAAGACAGGTTGCGGTTTCGGGAAAGCCGCGATAGCCGCGCAGCTTGGCGAAGAAGGTTCGAAGCAGCGGCAACGTGAGCGCGGCTTTGCTTTCCGACGGTGGTGTGCGGATCAAGGCACGAAGACCAGGAACCGGATTCGTGTCCACGAGGCCGCGACGGACGGCGTAGTCGTAGACGGCGGACAAGTCGCACTTCACGTTGTTGGCCGCCCAGGCACCCGCGGCCTTGGATGTTTCGAGCACGGTTCGAATGTCGGCCGCGCCGATGCGCCCGATTGGCGTTGTTCCGAGCGCCGGTAGCAGAAAGCGATCCACGCGGCTTTTCTTCTGGCGATAGGTTCCGTCCTTCCAGATCGACTTTCCCTCAGCCAGCCACGCCGCAGCGATTTTGCCGAAGCCACCCTCTTCTTCTCGGCGGCGGGATTCAGCCGCGGCAATGTTCTGGCGCTTCTCCTCTTGCCGATCGTGCGCGGGGTTGATGCCCTTGCCGACCAACTGGCGGGCGAGGTCTCGGCTCTTGCGAGCCTCGGCCAACCCGACATCGGGATAGGCGCCGACCGCGAACAAGCCTTCTTTGCCTGCCAAGCGAAACTTCCACCGCCACAGGCGGCTGCCATTGGGTTTCACCAGCAAGAACAGGCCCCCGCCGTCCGTTGCCTTATAGGCCTTGGCCTTGGGTTTGGCGCTTCGGACGCTGGCATCGGTGAGAAGGTTTTGCGGCATGAGGGACCTCTCCTCCTCTCGACTCGTCGGGGTACGAACCATGCGACACAAGTCGCGTACCCCCACAATCCGTAGAAGATACCCCCAAGCGTACCCCCGCCGCCACTGGAACGCAATACGCCATGCCGGAACACTACGGACGCAATCGTCCGCATAAAACCTAGACTTAGGCGCTACAGCGGAAGTTGCTGGAATGCGCCGGAACCTACTTGGCGCCTACACGTTGAACTTGAAGTGAATCACATCGCCGTCGCGGACGACGTATTCTTTGCCTTCGATGGCGAGCTTGGCGTTCTGCCGGCAGGCGGCTTCGGAGCCGAACTTGATGAGGTCTTCCCACCAGATCACGTCGGCCTTGATGAAGCCACGCTCGAAGTCGGTGTGAATCGCGCCGGCGGCTTGCGGTGCCTTGGCGCCGCGACGAACCGTCCAGGCGCGACACTCGTCTTCGCCGGCGGTGAGGAAGGTAATGAGATCCAGCACGGCATACGCGGTCCGTGCGACGGAGTGCAGGCCCGGTTCTTTGAGGCCCAGGCTTTCGAGGAAGGCGGGACGATCGGCGGCGTCGAGGCCGGCGATTTCCGCCTCGGCCGCGGCGCAAATCACCACCAACTTGGCGCCTTCTTTGTCGGCGTGGGCACGCAACGCCGAAACGGCAGGATCGGTGTCCGCCACGGCAAGCTGCTTTTCCGCCACGTTGGCCACGTAGAAAACCTTCTTGTGCGTGAGCAGGAAAAGCTCGCGCAAGAGCTCGTTTTCCTCGTCGGTGAGCTTCTGCGCTCGCACCGGCACGCCTTCAGCCAGCGCCTTCTGTACCTTCTGGCAAACCTCGTAGCGCGCCTTCTCGTCCTTGCTGGCAACGCCTTTCATGGCGGCCTTGGCGCGGTCGATGCGCTTCTCGACGGTTTCGAGATCCTTGAGGCACAGCTCGGTGTCGATGGTCATGACGTCCGACACCGGATCGATGCGACCATCGACGTGCACGATGTTCGGATCCTCGAAACACCGTACGACGTGGGCAATGGCGTCGGCCTCGCGAATGTTAGCGAGGAACTGGTTCCCCAGGCCCTCACCCTTCGAAGCGCCGCGCACCAGGCCGGCGATGTCGACGAAATTCACCGTGGCGGCGACCACCGACTTCGGGTGGTACAGCTTTACGAGAGCGTCGAGGCGTTCGTCCGGCACCTGCACCACGCCGACGTTCGGCTCGATGGTGCAAAACGGATAGTTGGCGACGGCCGCACCGGCCGCCGACAACGCATTAAAAAGCGTCGACTTGCCCACGTTGGGCAAGCCGACGATTCCACAAGAAATTCCCATTTGTTTGGCACCCGCGCCCGCAGGGTGGGCGCCCGCGAACCGTAGCTCGTTTAGAGCTTGCCGGCCAGGTTGAAGGCGATGAGCAAGCCGTAAATGACGAGCGACTCGATGAGCGCGAGTGCGACGATCATCGGGACGAAGATCTTACCGGAGGCTTGCGGGTTACGGGCAATGCCGTCGAGCGCCGAGGCAGCAGCGCGGCCCTGGCCGAGACCACCGCCGAGCGCGGCGAGACCGATGGCGAGCGCAGCACCGATGCCGATAAGGCCCTTGGAATTGTCGGCGGCGGGAGCTGCGCCTTGCGCGAACGCGGCAGCGCTGGAAAGGGCCGTCAGCACAAAGGCGGCCATCGGAACAAACAACTTGGCAACTCGGCGCATTTCAGGATCCTCCTATACGGACTTGGTGAGTGGGCGGAACGATAAGGCTAGTGCTCCTCGTGAGCAATAGCGGTTGAGATGTAAATGGTGGAGAGGAGCGAAAACACAACGGCCTGCACCACCGACACGAAAACGCCCATCACGAGGAAGGGCACGGGAACCAGGAACGGGATCAAGGCAAAGAACACGGCGCCGACCTTGTGATCGGCGGTGATATTGCCCAAAAGACGCATCGAGAGCGACACCGGACGGGCGATGTGGCTGACGATTTCGATGGGAATCATGAGCGGCGCCAGCCACCACA
>CAZTTW010000449.1:0-2324 GCA_964616265.1 uncultured Myxococcales bacterium
TGCTTTCCCAGACCATCGATCTCGATGCTCAGGCGGACAAGCTCGGCATTGCCGCCGGCGGCATGTACGCAATGCACATCTTCTTCGCGGAGCGCCACATGAGCGGCTCGGATTTCGTGATCGAAACGACGATTTCCGAGTTCGACCCTTGTCGCTGATTTGGCCGTCGTTTCGGCGGCTTGGAAGGTTCTCGGCGACGCCTTCTTTGCGCGCACAGGAGGGTCTCGAACGGGCCCTCCAGAAAAATTCGTAGTCCGCCGAAAGAAGATGCCTAGGGGAGGAACATTCCTTGGGGATAATTATATGGCTTAGCGAAGCGTGGCTCGTGCGGGGGAGCTCATGAGGCTCGTGGACATCTTGCTCGATCGCGGCTGGCTGTCGCCGGTGAAGCTTCGTTCACTTGCGGGTTATCAAAACCTGGAAGATGACCAGCTTGGGGTTGGCTTGCTCGAGGAAGGTCTGATCACGGCCGATCAACTGGCAACGGCTCTCGGGCTCCTGTTTGGCGTGCCACCCACCTTGGACCAGGACTACGCACGCGTCGACCCAAGCTTGCTCAAACGCTTGAGCTCGCAGCGCGCCGCCAATCTCAAGGCGATTCCGCTTTACACCTCGCCCAGTCGGCGCGTGGCCGTGGCCATGGTCAATCCAACCGATCTGAAGGCCATCGACGAGCTGAGCTTCGCCTTGGGCGCCGCCATCGAACCCATGGTCACGTCCGAACCGACCCTGGCGCGCCACCTCGAGCTTCTCTACAACATGCCCAGGCGTTGGACGACCGCGTACCATCCGGTGGCAAGTCCGTCGGTCAGCGAGCGAGTGGCGGAAGAAGCCAAGCGCGCCATGACGGCTCTTCCCTTGGTGGCGAACGGAGGAGCCGCCTACGACATGCAGACGCCCGGTCCGCCTTCGCTGCCCCAGCGAATGGCGCCACGACGGCATCGCAAGGAGACGCTGTCGTATGTGCAGGCGGTAAATGACATGCCGTTGTTCGTGCCTGCGGAGGCCAATGCGCCCGTGCAGCCCGCCACCGAGGTGGCAGCGCTGACTCCGTTCCCGCCGCACGTTTCGGTAACCGGGCCCGACGCCGCGGTCGAGCAGATTTTGGCTGCGCCCGATCGCCAGGCCGTCGCCGATCAGCTGTTTGCGTTCATGCGCGCCTGCTTTGGCGCGGGCGCCATGTTCGTGGTGAGCGGCATGTTCGCCGAAGGCCGCTTTGGCTACAACGAAGGAACGGAATGTCCGGCCGTCGATAAGGTTGTCTTCTCGTTGGAACTGCCCTCGTGTTTTCGCGACGCCTTCAGCAGAGGCGTTGTCTTTCACGGCGCACCTGCTGCAGATGGCGAGTTGGTGCATCGCACGGTGTGGACGGCCCTTGGGTCGCGGCCACCGCGTGAGCTCGTCGTCGCCCCGGTCATGGTCCAGAACCAGTGTGCGCTCTTGCTCTATGCTCAGGGCCGCAGCGGTGGTCGCGTCGAGCATTTCGCCACCGGCAGGTTGGGCCGCGTGTGCATCGCCTTGGCGACGACACTCGTGCGCTTGGCGGGTTAGCGTCTGCGCGCCTGGTTTCAAAGCCGCCTTTTCGTGCGAATATGCGCGCACGATGAATCTTGTTCAGCGCTACAGAATTCTGTCGCTGGCCGGGCTCGTCAGCATGCACGGGACAGTTGCCGGTTGTGCGGGCGATGGCTCCACACCGTCGGATGCGTCGCGAGGCACGCCCGATAGTCTCGATCTCTGTGCGCAGTACAAGGACGGCGAAGCGATGAACAGCAACGAAGTTACGCCGACGGTGAGCGGCACGGTCTACACCTTCACGGCCGGCGAGCGAGTATTTGCCATCGACGCCGCGAAAGGCGGACGTATCGTGACGGTTTCACTCGGCGGCAAGAACATGGTTACCGCGCCGAGCGGCCAGAACAACAATTGGGGGTCCACCTTTTGGCCGAGCCCGCAAAGCGTGTGGAACTGGCCCCCGCCAGCGGAGCTCGATCCTGCCGCCTACGCCGCGTCGATTTGCGGTACCAAGGTCACGATGGCCAGCGAGACCTCGGCCGCACTTGGTATCGAGGTGACCAAGCAGTTCTCGGTCGACGCTACCGCGGGCGTCATCACCATCGTCTACGGCATGGTCAATCGAGGAAGTCAGGCGCTCTCGCTGGCGCCCTGGGAAATCACGCGCGTCGCGGCCGGTGGACTGACGTTCTTTCCGATGGGCGAAGGCTCGCCCAAGAAAGGAACGCAGGATTTGCTGACCCTGCAGATGGCAGGCGGCGCTGCTTGGTTCGCTTACGATGCGGCCTCCATTCCTCAAGAACAGAAGG
>CAZTTW010000449.1:2424-4665 GCA_964616265.1 uncultured Myxococcales bacterium
GGCGGCGCTGCTTGGTTCGCTTACGATGCGGCCTCCATTCCTCAAGAACAGAAGGTGTTTGCCGATGGAGCCGAAGGCTGGATTGCCCACGTCGAGGACGATGTGCTCCTCGTGAAGTCGTTTGGCGACACGACGCCTTCCGAGGCGGCTCCCGGTGAATCGGAAATCGAGCTCTACGCCGATGGCGCTCACACGTACGTCGAGGTCGAAAATCAGGGCGCCTACGCCAGCATCGCGCCGGGCGCCACCGCCACTTGGACGGTGCGCTGGTATTTGCACAAGCTCGATGCGACCGTCTCCGTGAAGGTTGGCAGCGCCGATCTTCTTTCTGTCGTACGGTCGCTGCTTGGCGGTTGAGCGAGAGCGCTTACAAGACGACCCACCGTCGCGGCAGGAAACACTCCTCGTACATGCGCATGGCGTAGCGGTCGGTCATGCCGGTGATGAAGTCGGCCACTGCCCGCGACAGCTCTTCCGTTTCAGGCAACCCTTTCGGCCAATGCTTGGCGCGAAATTCGTCGCCGTGGGCGTTGAAGTACTCCCACAATTCACGGACCACGCGCTGGGCGCGCTCGAACTCGGCGTAGATTTCCGGACGCTCGTAGACTTTGACGTAAAGGAAATCGCGCAACGCCATGAGCGCGTCGAGCACTTCCTTGCTCATCTCGATGTGCTGTTTTTCATCGAGGCGCGATGCTGTCACCACGTCGGTGACGAGACGGGTAATGCGTCCGCTGTGGCTCTTGCCGAGCACGTTGATGATGCTCTCGGGAACTTCCGCGAGCGTGATGACCTGGCCGCGAATGGCATCGTCGAGATCGTGATTCACGTAGGCCGCGATGTCCGCCACGCGGGCGATTTGCCCTTCGAGCGTGGATGCCTCGTGCTCGGTCTCGCTGGCCAGCACTTTCCCTTTGCCCTTCGAGTGGCGCAAAATTCCATCGCGCACCTCGGCCGTCAGATTGAGCCCCTGGCCGTCGTGCTCGAGCACGTCGACCACGCGAATGGATTGCCGCCCGTGGTGAAAACCGCCGGGAATAAGCTTGGCCAGCACGCGCTCGCCCGCGTGGCCGAACGGTGTATGGCCGAGGTCGTGGCCCATGACGATTGCCTCGGTCAACGATTCGTTAAGGCGCAAAGCGCGCGTGATCGTGCGTGCGATCTGCGAGACTTCCAGCGTGTGCGTAAGGCGCGTTCGGTAGTGATCACCGTGCGGCGAAAGAAATACCTGCGTCTTTCCCGCCAGACGACGAAAGGCCTTCGAATGCAGAATGCGATCGCGGTCGTGCTGGAAGATCGGACGGACGTCGTCCAGAGGCTCCGGCCGCTTGCGGCCCAGGCTGGTGCGGCTCTTTTGTGCGTAGGGTGAAAGTACCTTCTCTTCGTCGGCCTCGAGTTGTTCGCGAACGGTCATGGCTTGGTTCTAGCAGCTGGCAGAAAAAGCGCCTTTTTGCGGCGTGTGTTTCTTATACGTTTCTTACGAGTTGCTTTCGTGGTGAAGCCTAGTTTCTCCCGAGCTAAATCTTGAAATCGCTAGAGGGAACAGCTTGCTACATCCGATGCAGATCTCTAGTTTGCGGGCATTCCACTGCGGGCGCTCACAAAGGAGAAAACTGATGGTCGCTAAGGCAAGGCAATTCACTCTGGTCTCGGTGCTTATGCCGACGTTGGTAGTCGGACTTTTCGCTGCTGGGCCTGCCTGGGGTGAGCCCAGCGCTGCGGACAACGCCGCAGCAGTTCCAGCTGGCGGGGTTGCCGTGGCTGCTCCCGCTCCGGCGGTGGCACCCATTCCATCGAATGCCGAGCTCAGTGCGCGCGTCGCCGACCTCGAGGCGTACATCAACAACACGCCGCCCAAGACGCTGACCGCGGCGCCGGGACCGGGCCACAACGGCTGGATGATGACCTCGGCCGCGCTCGTTCTCTTCATGACGTTGCCCGGCCTCGCGCTCTTCTACGGCGGCTTGGTTCGTCGCAAGAACATTCTCTCGGTGGTCGCGCAATGCTTCGGTTGCGCCGGCCTCGTCACCATCTTGTGGTGGGCCTTCGGCTACAGCGCCGTGTTCGCCAGCAGCGGCTCGGCCAGTGGCTCGTCGATCTTGGGTTCGATGAAGTTCGCCTTCCTGCGCGGCGTGACTTCGGTTCCCAATCCGGACTACGGACCGTGGGTTTCGCACTCGGTGTTTGCCATGTACCAGATGATGTTCGCCATCATCACGCCGGCGCTCATCGTGGGCGCCA